>VGPP01000121.1 GCA_016882585.1 Cyanobacteria bacterium M_surface_7_m2_037 | reverse complement strand
GCGGAAGGCATAGGTGGCTTTCACCGATTCGTGCAGGCGCACATGGCCGAAGGCGCTTTCGATCACCTCAACCGTGGTGAGGGTGTCGTGCTCCACCTTGAGCAGCGGCACCTCCAGCTCTTCGGCGCGGGAAATCAACTGAGGCAGGGGTTCGCCCGCACCGGTGAGGATCAGGCACTGGGTGGAAGCCTCCAGGGCCGCCAATTGAATATCGGTGCGATCGGCGCCGGTGACCACGGCCATGTTGCGGCGACGGCGGAAAAACTCCATGGCGGAGTTCACGTTCATCGCACCGATCGAGAGGGTTTCCACCAGCAGATCCAGGCGATCGCGGCAGCAGAGCACCTCCGCATCCAGGCGCCGGCTGAGCTCCTCCACCGTGACGCTGCGCAGCAGAGGCGAGCGAGGCATCACCCCCAGCACGGGCACGCCCAGTCGCTCGAGCGCCGGCGCCACCTCAGCGCGCACGGCATCCACCTGCTCGGGCGGCAATCCATTCAGCACCACACCGCAGAGCAGATCGCCCAGCTGCTCGCGGGCCGCCAGCAGAGGCTCAGCGCTATGGCAGCCGCTCCAGCTGTGCACCAACACCACAGGGGCCTGCAGTCCACGCGCCACCTGCACCAGATCGAGGCCATAGAGCAGGCCATCACTGAGGCCGCCCGCCCCCTCCAGCAGGGTGATGCCTTCACCGCCAGCGCTGAGCTGCTCCTGCAGCGCTGCAAATCCTTCACCGGCCTTGAGATTGCCGGCCAGCAGCCGCTCCCGCGCGGCGCCAGCCCCCTGCAGATGCACCGAAGGCACCAGCTGCGCTTCGCTGAGGCCCAGGATCTGGCCCACGAAGCGCACGTCGTCGTCGATCAGGGGGCCACTGCCGCCTGCCCCAAGTTCAGCGCTGTCTGCCAGGGGTTTGCCAACGCGCACCGCCAGGCCTCGCTGCAGCCATTGGCGGGCCAGCCCCAGCACCACAGCGGATTTGCCACTGAACGGTTCACAGGAACCGATCAGCAGGGCCGACGAACGGGCGTGGGAGCTCGCGCTGTCGTGACCCATAAGGCAAACGCTGGTGCGGCGAATCTAGGCCTGCAACGCCTGGGGATCGAGCCCAAGAATCAACCACTGCCAGAACGTCTCCGGCAGATCCGCAGGCTGACCAGCCGCCCCACCCGCCGCCTGCCAGGCCATCAGCCAATGGAGCAGTTGATGGGTGGGCAGCTCAAAGCTGTAGAGCACCGGTTGATCCAGGCCCACCCCCTCCACCGAGAGCTGCACCTGAGCCGGCTCGAGCGGCGCCACGCCCGGCTGCCACTGCAGCAGAAATGAGCGCTGGCCCGCCGGCCGCAATGGCCGCTGCCCCCGCAGACCGCCATGGGCGAGCAGTTGAAGCCCGGCCTCCAGGGCGGCGGGATCGGCAGCGCCCTGGCAGTAGGGGGCAAACAGGGCCACCAGCGCCGCCGACATCCCCGCCACTCCAACTGCTTTGAGGATGCCGCAAGCTGACGCCAACGCCCATTGCCGATGTCAGAGCTGCCTTTTGCCAGACGCACCGTGGCCGTGACCGGAGCCAGCGGCAGCCTGGGACGAGCGCTTCTCCTGGAGCTGCATCGCCAGGGGGCTGCCCTGGTGGCCCTCACCAGCAGTGAGGCCGCGCTCTCCCTCACCAACACCGAAGGCGAAGCGGTGCCGCTCGAGCAGGTGCGCTGGCACTGCGGTGAGGAACAAGCGCTTCAGCCGGTGCTGGAGCGCTGCGACGTGCTGGTGATCAACCACGGCTTCAACAGCCACGGCGATCGCAGCGCCGAGGCCGTGCAGCGCTCGCTGGAAGTGAATGCCCTCAGCAGCTGGCGCCTGCTGGAGCTCTTTGCTGGCATCGCCCACGCCGATCCAGCCCGCCCAGTGGCTCGGGAGCTGTGGATGAACACTTCCGAGGCCGAAATCCAGGCGGCGGTGAGCCCCCTCTACGAAATCAGCAAACGGCTGCAGGGCCAGCTGCTGAGCTTGCGCAGCCTGGATCTGGCGGGGCCGCAGCTGCGGCTCAGGCGCCTGGTGCTGGGGCCCTTCCGTTCAGCCCTCAACCCGATCGGGGTGATGAGTGCAGGCTTTGTGGCCCGGGAGATCCTGCGGCAGGTGCGCTGGAACTGGGGGCTCGTGATCGTCACCCCCAATCCGCTCACCTATCTGTTGATGCCCGTGGCATGCCTGAGCCGCTGGCTCTATTTCCAGGCCACCAGCCAGCGATCAACCGGCTGAGGCCCCTCAGAAATCGCGGTCGGTGAGGATTTCGCAGCCGTCGCTGGTCACGGCGATGGTGTGCTCCCACTGGGCGGAGAGGCTGCCGTCCACGGTCACCACAGTCCAGCGGTCTTTGAGAGTGCGGCAGGCCTTGCTGCCGGCGTTGAGGATCGGCTCCACCGCGAGGGTCATGCCGGGGCGCAACTTCATGTTGGGCAGCTCGCGGGTGCGGTAGTTGAACACCGAGGGCTCCTCATGCAGGTTCCTGCCCACACCATGGCCGGTGTAGTCCTCCACCACGGCGAAGCCATGGGCTTCCACGTGATCCTGCACCGCTCCGGCGAGATCAAACAGGGTGCTGCCGGCCTTCACCGTGGCCAGGCCCTTCATCAGCGATTCCTGAGCCACGCGTGAAAGGGTGCGGGCGTGATCCGGCACACCCTCACCCACGCAGATGGTCACGCAGCTGTCGCCGTGGTAGCCGTCGAAGTAGGCACCGGTATCGATCTTCATCAGGTCGCCGGCCTTGATCACCCGCTTGTTGCTGGGGATGCCGTGCACCACTTCGTTGTTGATCGAGGCGCAGATGCTGGCGGGGAAACCGTGGTAGCCCTTGAAGCTGGGTACCGCACCCATCTCGCGGATGCGCTTCTCGGCGTGGGCATCGAGATCGCCGGTGGTCATGCCGGGAGCGGCCATCTCGATGATTTCGCGCAGCACGGTGGCCACGATCCGGCTGGCCTGGCGCATCGTGTCGATCTCTCGGGCGCTCTTCACCTCCACACCGCGGCGGCTCTTCTGAATCCGTGGACCTGTTTGCGTCACAACGGACGGGGCTGCAGCGGTGGCACCGCCCTGGGATTTCTGGGTGGCGGCGAGCAGCTCAGCGAACAGATTCATCTCGGCGTTACAGACCCCTTCACTGCAAGTTAGAACCTGAAACCTCAGCTCGGCAGATCCAGCCATGAGCCCGCGTTTGGTTCAACTGCGCCGCTGGCATGCCGCTTTGGCGCCTGTGGTGCTGGCGCCATTGCTGCTCACCGTGATCAGTGGGATGAGCTATCGGCTGCTCAAGGACTGGGCAGGCCTGGGGCGCGATCAGGTGCACTGGCTAATGGTGGTGCACGAGGGTGAATGGCTGGGCCGGTGGGCTGAGCCCATCTATGTGCTGCTCAATGGCTTGGGCCTGCTCTGGATGCTGGGCACTGGCGGCTGGATGCTGATCCAGCGTTGGCGCCTCAGACAGCCCGCAGGACCCCCTGCACCCTGAGCCAGTACACTGGTTGTTTGGCCAGGCGTTTTTCGGAGCTGGATGGCAGCGGAATCCAAGGACATGACTGACGACATCAAAGACACCAGCAACGACACCACCAGCACCGAGGCCACTGCCGTTGCTGAAAAGCCTGCCGCCAAGGTGAGCGTTGGCAAGCTGAGTGCCAGCGAACTGATCCGCGCCTTTGAAGAGGAGCAGATCGCCAAGCAGGCCAAGGATCACCCGGACATCTACGTGGGTGACACCGTGCGCGTGGGCGTGCGCATCACCGAGGGCAACAAGGAGCGCATCCAGCCCTACGAGGGCGTGGTGATTGCAAAGCGTCACGGTGGCCTCAACGAGACCATCACCGTGCGCCGCATCTTCCAGGGAGTGGGTGTTGAGCGTGTTTTTCTGATTCACAGCCCCCAGGTGGCTTCCATCAAGGTGGAGCGCCGCGGTAAGGTGCGTCGTGCGAAGCTCTTCTACCTGCGCGACCGAGTGGGCAAAGCCACCCGCGTCAAGCAGCGCTTCGATCGCTGATCGGCATCCGCCTTCAGCTCACGGCCATCCTTCGTTGATTGGTCCGCCGGATGATTGGGTGAAAACCTGGATCATCCGGCCGAGGGAACATCGGCCCTGCGCCGTTAGTTCAGTTGGTAGAACGCAGGTCTCCAAAACCTGATGTCGGGGGTTCAAGTCCTCCACGGCGCGTTCGATGTTCCCTCCCTGCAGTTTCTACGTTCCGGACATGGAGTTGGATCTACAGCCCGGTGATGTCGTCAAGGTTCTCGAATCCGCCGCTCTTGGCTGGGTTCGTGCCCGGGTGATCCGTGTGAAATCGGGTGGTCGCGTCGTCGTTCAAAGCGATCAAGGCCGTGAATTCACGGCACGCGGCAATCAAGTTCGTCTGATTGAGCCCGCAGGCTTCCGTCCCTGAAGCCCATCCGCCATTGCGCTCATTCAAGCCCGCCCTACGGCGGGCTTTTTTGTGTCTTGGCTTGATGTGCGCGCTGCGAACGGAAGGAGTGGCGCAGGCTGCTCGGGGGATCTGCAGTGGGCTGCCGGGACGCATCCAAAGCGGCCGCCAGTTGACGGAGGGCAGGTCGACAACGGATACTTTTGAGGTCGCCGACGCGATGCAGACGAGGCCCCAAAGCCCAGTCTGCGAGAGCTCTTAGAGCACTCAAGGGACTGTAGTTCAATCGGTTAGAGCACCGCCCTGTCACGGCGGAAGTTGCGGGTTCGAGCCCCGTCAGTCCCGTTTCCATTTCATCGAGGACAAAGCCAGTGGTGGCAACTGGAGCGGCGGTGCGTGTGCGTCTCGCCCCCAGCCCCACAGGCACCCTCCACATCGGCACGGCCCGCACGGCGGTGTTCAACTGGCTGTTTGCCCGGCGCCAAGGCGGCCAATTCCTGCTGCGCATCGAAGACACCGACAAGGAACGCAGCAAGCCCGAATACACCGCCAACATCCTGGAAGGCCTGCAGTGGCTGGGGCTCAACTGGGATGGCGAGCCGGTGGTGCAGAGCGAGCGCATTGCCGAGCATCGCGCCGCGATTCAGCAGCTGCTCGACAGCGGCCGCGCCTACCGCTGCTATGCCACGGAGGCTGAGCTCAC
>VGPP01000120.1 GCA_016882585.1 Cyanobacteria bacterium M_surface_7_m2_037 | reverse complement strand
GCCAGCCCAGTGAGCGCACCCACCAGGGCCGCCCAGGCGAGCAAGCTCCACTGAAACGGCAGAGCCCGCGGCTCCACCGCCGCCGGCTCATGGCTCACCGCAGCAGCTGAATCAGGCCTCAGGCCGGACGGTGGCAAAGATCTCCTCCAGGATCTCCCCGGCACCCTGAGCCCGCAAGGCATGGGCCAGGGCGATGCCGATCGCCTCGGGATCGTTCTGGTTACCGCGGGCCTCATCGCGAATCAGGCGCTGGCCATCGAGGCTCGCCACCATGCCGGTGAGCACCAGCTCCTCACCCTCAAAGCGGGTGTTCACGCCGATGGGCACCTGACAGCCGCCCTCGAGTTCGCGCAGGAACGCCCGCTCCGCCAGGCAGCGGCGGGCGGTGGGCAGGTGCTCAAGCACCTTGATCTGCTCCAGCACAGCGGTGTCACCCTCCCGGCACTCGATCCCCAGGGCGCCCTGGCCAACGGCATGCAGGGAGATCGAAGGATCGATCAGCTCATGGATGCGATCGCCCAGGCCCAGGCGACCCAGGCCCGCGGCCGCCAGGATCAGGCAATCGAACTCACCGGAATCGAGCTTTTCCAGGCGGGTGATCACATTGCCGCGCACATCCTTGAAGGTGAGGTGCGGGAAGTGGTGGCGCAGCTGGGCCAGGCGGCGCAGGGAACTGGTGCCCACCACGGCCCCTGCCGGCAGGGTGGCGAGGGTCTTGTCCTTGTGCTTTTCGTGCACCACGAGGGCATCAGCGGGATCCTCGCGCTCGGTGATGCAGCCGAGCATCAACCCCTCGGGCAGGTTGGTGGGCAGATCCTTGAGGCTGTGAACGGCGATATCAGCCCGGTCCACCAGCATCTGAGCCTCCAGCTCCTTGGTGAACAGGCCCTTATCGCCGATCTTGGCGAGAGCCACATCCAGGATCTTGTCGCCCTGGGTGGCCATCGCCTCGATCGTGATCTCCAGGCCCTCGTGGGCCTTGGCCAGCTCATCGCGCACCCAGTGGGTTTGCACCATGGCCAGCTGGCTGCGGCGGGAGGCAATGCGCAGTTGGGAAGCGGCCATCGGAAGCGGGAGGAGGCAGCGCGGGGCCGCCGAAGTACAGCCGCCAAGCCTAAGGAGTGGTGCGCCCAGGCCGGATCAGCGCGCCCAAGTCGTGATCAGTCGTCGTGATCAAGGGGCGATCGGAGGCCGCGATCAGGCGGCGAAGAAATCGATGGGCAGCGGGCCCCAGGTGTCTTCTGCCTCGGGATCGGCGGGGCTGTGGCCGGTGATCAACAGCCCCTCGCCCAGGCCGGTTTCGCGGCGCACCAGGAAGCGCCCGCTGTTCTGATTGGCCTTGAGGAACACGGGGCCCTCGATGCTGCCGAGGGCTTCACCGGCCGGATCGAGCTCATGGGCTGACCAACCCAGCGCCGCTTCGAGCCCCCGGAGCGCCTGAACAGCAGCATCGGCCGAAGGGGCCATCACACCCACCGTGAACCAGTCGCAGCGCTCCAGCAGCGGCAGCAAAGCGGCACGAAGCGAGTCGCGGGCCGCAGCATCGAGGGCAGGGGCCGAGCGCAGGCCGCGCAGGCTGGCGAGAGACATCGAGGCGTCAGCCATGGCGGGCGGGCGAGGAACAGGGGCGGCAACGCTGCTCCCAGACGGTGAATCCGGCCAGGCAGAAGCTCAGCCACACATACCCCACGGCCGCTCCGGCGGCGATGTCGCTGAGCCAGTGGGCACGGCAGTACAGGGTGCTGAGCCACACCAGAGCCACCCAGCAGCTGGAGAACACAAACAAGGGGCGCCGCAGCCGGGGGTAGTGGGCGGAGAGCAGGCAACAGGTGAGGAAATAGAACACCACGGAGCCGGCCGCATGGCCACTGGGAAAGCTGCGCCCGCTGATGTCTTCCAGCAGGCGGCCACTGGGGCGGCGCCGATCAAACAGCGGCTTCAGCCAGCGATCCACGATCACAAGGATGCCGCCGGTTCCCACCACAAGGCACACCAATTCAGGCCAGAAGCGCTTGAGGGTGAGAAAAATCAGCACCGCCAGCACGAGCACAGCGGTGAGATGCACACCGCTCATCTGATACACCCGCAGCAGCAGGTTGCCCAGCGGTTCTGGAATCAGGCGATGCACCCCATCCAGCAACTGCTCATCCAGGCGCGGGTGGCGGATGGCCGCAAGCTGCGGTCCCCACCAGGCGAGTAGCAGCGCCGTGATCCCAGCAAACGCAAGGCGCCAGGGGCCCAGCGCAACCAGCCAGTCGGCCAGCCAGCCGCGAAGCCGATGCAGAGCCGTGGCCATCAGCGAGGCTCCAGTTGCTGGAGCTGCTCAACCGGCAGCCTGAGCAGGCGATGGGCATCCCGCCGCCCCAGCGGCGTGCCATCCCCGGGACCCAAGCCAAAGTCGAGCAGTTCCGCGTCACTGCCCAGCAGCAGCACGGTGTCCGGAGGCGACGCGCTCGTTCCCTGGCTGAGGCTGCGGCTTGCCTTACGGGGCGAGTTCACAAACAACACGAGCCGGCCGCTGTAAAACACCACGCTGTAGCGCTTGTAGCCCACCACCAGCAGGGGCTCATCGGGCAACGCCTGTTCGCCGGCCAAGCGGGCCAGGGCACGAATCGGCAGCTGGCGCTCGCGATCCACCAGGGGCACCAGCACCGGCAGCACCAGCGCCAGCGCAGCCGCCACACCAGCGGCGTTGGGTAGCCACAACCAGCTGAGGCCTGAGCGGTAGCGCCACAGCACCAGGGCCAGCGCGCCGGCCGCCAAGAACAGCGGCAACGCCAGCAGCCAGGGCAGCCCCGAGGCCCGCAGCGCATCAGCAAAGGCGGGATAGGAGGGGTCGGTTTCCAGCCAGCGCGGTGCCAGCACAGCCGCCAGAGCCATCAGGGCGAGCAGAGCCGCATTGCACCACCCCGTGATGCGCATGCCTGCCGCCAGCGGTGAGGTTGCCGGGTGCAGAGGCTGAAAGAGCAAGGCCACCAGCAGGCTTCCACCAGGCAGAGCGGGCAGGATGTAACCCGGCAGCTTGGTGGCCGCCGCCGAGAAAAACACCACCATCAGCACCAGCCAAAGCAGCCCCAGCAGGGGCAGATCGGCACCGGGGGCCGTGTTACGCCAAACGCTGAGCCGCCAGAAGCGCAGACGACTTGCAGCCACTGGCAGATACAGCGACCAGGGCAGGAGCAGCAGCAGCACCCAGGGCAGGTAGAACCACGGCGGGCCGGGGTGGTCGTAGATCACCGAGGTGAAGCGCTCCAGATTGCTGAAGCCAAGGAAACGACCCAGAAATTCGCTGCCATTGGCAGCCGTGGCCATGCCGTACCAGGGAGCGGCCACCCCAAGAAACAGCAACACCAAGGGAATCCAAGGGGTGCGGCGCAGCTCCTGAAGCAGGGTTCCCTTCAAAGCCCAGAACGCAAGCATCACCAGCCCTGGCAGCAACAGACCCACCGGCCCCTTGGCCAGCACCGCGATACCGCAGAACACCCCGAGAGCCACAAAGCCCAGCGGCCGTTGCCAGGGCCGTTCGGGTGTGGCGCTGTGCGCCAGCACAAAACCGAGCAGGGCCAGTGTGATGCCACTGGCCAGAAACATGTCAGTCACCGAGGAGCGCCCCCAACCCAGCCAACCGGGGCTGAGGGCGAGCACGCTGGCCCCCAACAGGGCTCGGCCCAGGCGTTGATGCACGGCTTCGGCGGGCGGTGCCACCAGCATCAACACAGCGAACACCGCGTAAACCGTGGCACTGGCGGCCAGGGCCACCGGCAGCCGCGCCGCCCACTCACTCACACCGAACAGGCGGAAGCTGAGCGCCACCATCCAATACCCCCACACGGGGTAATCGAAAAAGAGTTCGCCGTTCCAGTGGGGAGTGACCCAGTCGCCGCGAACGAGCATCTCGCGGGGAATCTCCACGAAGAGCCCCTCGGTTTTATCCATCAGGCCGAGGGAGCCCAGCTGTTGGCCATAGGCCAGGCCGCACAGCGCGGCTAAAGCGAGCAGGGCCAGCAGCAGGCTGCGGCGTTCGTCCCGGTCAAGCCAGGCGTTGAAGCGTTGCATGGCGAGAAATTAGGGGGTGTTCCACACAAAACGGCTACTGGCGGCGTAGTTCCACACGAACACCACCAGGATTCCGGAGAGCTGCGCCCACAGCGTGTCGCGAGCCACCAGGCTGTAAAAGGCGGAGGCCAGACCCACGTTGGCCAGCACCGGCAGCGAGGCCACCAGCAGAAACTTGAGCAAGCCGCGCAGCAGGGCTGCACCCTTGAGGCGCTGAAAGCGGAAGGTGAGGGCGTTATTGATCAGGTAGTTGGAGCTGGCGGCCGCCACCACGGCAAAGGGCAGGGCCTGCTCAAAGCCAAGGCTGCTGAGCATCAGCAGCTGCGTCACCATCAGCTGCACCACCACACCACTCACACCCACCAAGCCAAAACTGATCGCCCGGCGAGGCAGCAGCCGGAAGCTGAGGCTGTGCAGGATCGAAATCAGAAAGTCCCAGAAGATGGCGAGATCGAGCTTGGAGTTGCCGTAGGTGCGGGGCTGAAAGCTCAGCGGCACCTCCGCCGTGCGCAGGCTGCCTTTGCTCACAGCCAGCAGTTCATACAAAAACTTGAAGCCGTTCACATCCACGGCACGAATCAAAGGCAGCAGCGGTTCAAGCCTGAGGGCAAAAAAGCCACTCATGTAATCGCTGAGCTGCCCGTAGCGGCGCGGCAGGCTGAAACGGGCGCTGGCGTTGGCCCAGCTTGAACCGCATTCACGCCGCCCGCTCAAGCCGAGGATTTCAGCCTCAGGATGAAAACGGCTGCCCACCACCAGATCGAGATCGCCCTGCAGCAGGGTGTCAACGGCGCGCTGCACCGAGGCGGGCTCATGCTGACCATCGCTATCCATCACCAGCGCCACATCACCCGTGGCATCCAGCAGCCCCTCCTTGATCGCACTGGCCAAACCGGACCGACCCACGCGCCGAATCAGGCGCAGGCGCGGTTCGCGATGGGCCAACTGACGCACGAGCTCAGCGGTGCCATCGGCGGAGTCATCGTCCACCACCAGAATTTCGAGGTTGTAGTGCTGTTGAAGCGGCAACAATTGCTCCAGCAGCGGCTCGATGTTGCCCCGTTCGTT
>VGPP01000119.1 GCA_016882585.1 Cyanobacteria bacterium M_surface_7_m2_037 | reverse complement strand
GCGTATCGTCTATCAGGCTGATCCTTGCCGACTCTGACGCAGTGGGCACGCTGGGATGGATCCACGCCGCTTCCAAGGCACGCGCCGCCGCGGCAGTGGGTGAGCCGATTGCTGGTGCGGACCGTCAAGGGAGGGGATCAAGGCCGGCGGGTGTGAGCGGATCACCAGGGCAGAGCGCTAACCGCAAGATCCACAACGCCGGCCTTTCGCAGCACTGGACGCACCGACCCGAGCGGGGCGCCAATATGTAACGAGCCCGTTACATTTCTCTCATGTCCGTCGGAGAGGTCTTCCTTGAGTCCCTGGCTACAGGCGTCATCACGGAACGTGAGATGGCCTGGATCGCAGCGCATCAGGACTCATTCGCCCGGCACGAAGAAGCTTTGGCGTTGCGCCTAGGCCGCCTGATCGATGAGGGCCAAGTGAATCTGGGCTGCAGGATCCCTGGCCGCGTCATGAGGCACCGGCAGATCCTCAACGAATGGATCGAGCCCCTTGGACGGCGGCGCTCTGCTCGCTACGCCTGTGCGTAAACGACCTCAGGCGCCTGCTGTGAGTGGATGCTTCCCTGACCTGTCCCCAGGCCGGTGGAGGGTTGAGCAGTCCGCCAGATACACCCCACCGGCTCAAGACGCACCGCAAGAAGCGCCGCGCCGGGCACCTCCAGGATCGCCCCTGGTCAAGGGCTGCGCGAGGCGAGCTGACTGGTTGGTGTGGCGCGATCGCCCCGGCTGCGCCGGTGCTCACCGCGCATTGGCTGATGGACTCGCCCCTTGACTGGCGAGGCGGTCCTTGAGGCGTCCCGTCGCTGCGCCGTAGGGCGTCAGGTCGTTATGGCTACGCATGTCCTGGGGTATGGCCCCGAGGATCCGGTTGGTCTGGTGGAGTCCTGCTATCGGGCCGTGGAGTGGATCCTTGCCACCCACGCCGCCAAGGGGGTCTTGATCCCGAGGCCCTGGATTGATCACCCCTATGGGGAGGAGGAGATCACCCTGCTCGAGGAGGAGTTGCTGCCAGCGATGGCTGGGTTCCTCGCCCGGGTGGAGGCCATTGATCAGGCCATCGAAGCCGATCAGGAGGCTGAGGTGGCCGCTCATCAGGCTGCTGCAGCCGCAGGGCTCAGGTGAGCTGAAGGCAGGGCCGGCCGCTGGCCGGCCTTTTCTGCTGCTCCCGTTGGGCTGATCAGGGAATACGGAGCTCGCAGTAATCCCCGGGCGCCAGATCAGCCACCACATCCACCACCTGATCGGCTGCTGCTTTGATCCGCGGCCAGCTGGTGGTGGAGAGCACCAGGATTGCGATGGTGCGGGATTGCAGATTCTGCTGATAGCGCAGGTTGGTGTCCGTGGTGATCAGCAGTTCGTAGCCCTGTTGCTCAGCCAGGCGAATCAGATCGCCGTTGGTCACGGTTGACCAGCCCTGCTCGTAAGCGGTGCTGACCTGATGGGCACTCAGCCATCGCCGCAGAGGAGCTGGTGTCCCCTGATCAAACAGGATGCGCACTACGCCAGGACCACGGCCGTACTTCTGGCGGCGTGCTCGAGCACTTGGCGGGCCTGTGCTGCACTCACCCCAGGGAAGAGTTCCACGAACTCCACCAGGGAAACGCCGTCCTCCAGGTTCTCGAAGAGCGCCGCCACGGGAATCCGGGTGCCGCGGAACACCCAGGCGCCGCTGACGCGCTGCGGATCCTGTTCCACAGCCGGGCAATCGGCCCAATCCAGATGGCTTGGTGTCGGCATGGCAGAAACCCCGTCGCCATGCCAACAGTAGGCAGAATCCATGGATCAGGCGGAAGCCGCCTCCGCCAGGAAGCCCTCAATCCAGCGCTGATGGCGGCTTGTGGTGATCAACCCCGCCAGGGAGGGCACGGCATCAGGCACCTGGAAGACAGCGCGAAAGCCCTTAGAGAAGGCGTCGAGTTGAGCAGGGGGCAGAGCCTTGATCTGCTCCTGTAGCCGGGAGATGGCGGCAGGTTGAAGGGGAGCATCAGGCATCCCAGAACTGGGATGGTTGGCTCCGTTGGCCACGGGTGCCGGGGTGGTGGCAGCAGCTGAGCTGCTCACTTGGCGCTGTTGCTTGTCGTAGAGGGCCAGGCCAAAGGGATTGCCAAAGGTCATCAGGGCTCGCTTGGTGGCATCGGTTTCGGCTCCCTTGAGGGCTGATTCATGGGCCAGACCCAGGTCGACATCGATGCCATGGCCGGCGCCCAAGCCCTCACGGACGAGGGCGCGGCAGCCGAGCGAAGCAGCATGCACTGAGAACCGTTATCGTTCACAAAGCGATGCTGGACTTGATGGCTGCAGGTGCCCTTGCGGGCCTTCTCATGGCTGCAGCACCACCGCCACCCTTGGTGGTGGCCGTGGATGGCGTGCTCTGCGATATCACCCGATCGCTTGTGCAGGGCGCCGCTCGCGTGACCTGCCTGATTCCACCTGGAGCTGATCCCCATGGCGTCGCCTTGCGCGGATCCGATCGGCAAGCCCTGAGCTCCGCTCGGCTTGTGCTGATGAACGGGTACAACCTCACGCCGGCGATGCAACGCATTCGCGTCAGTGCCCCTGTGGTGCCGGTGGCTGAGCGGGCTGTGCCGCGCAACAAAGCACTCGATCCCCATGTCTGGCACGACCCAGCCCTGACCAGCGCCATGGTTCAGGCAACGGCTTCAGCTCTGAAGCCCGTGCTGGGCAGCGCACAGGGCCCCGCTCTCCAACGACGCAGCCAGGCCATGCAAGCCGTGCTCAACCAACTGGGCAGCTGGAGCGCACAACAGCTGCAGACCGTGCCAACGGCACAACGGGTGTTGGTGAGTGAGCACCGGGCGTTTTCGGCCTTCGCCAGCCGCTACGGCATCCGAGAGCTCCCCGTGCTCGACACCTTCGCAACAGGCGGAACGCTGCGGCCCTCGAGCTTGGCCGCCATCAGCGCCGCCATCCGCAAGTCGGGCACCAAGGTCATCTTTGCCGAGGCGTTGCCGCCGTCGAAAACGTTGCGGCGGATCAGCTCCGTGAGCGGTGTGGCCATCGCCAAACAACCGCTGTTCGCCGATGGCCAGGCACCAGGCCAATCACTGATCCAAACCGCCACCGCCAACGTGTGCACCTTCGTGACCGCGCAAGGGGGCCGTTGCGATCAACAAACGGCATCTGCACTGCAACAACAATGGGCCGCGATTCGATGAGCAAACGACACACGATTCTCGTCGCAATGGCCTGCCTGGCCGCGGGCGCCTCACCAAGTCCAACCTGGGCCCATGCCACCGCAGGCGGCGAAGAACTCGCTCCAGGCGAATTTCGCGTTCGACCGTTGATCACGATCGAGGGCCACGCAGGGCTGGAGAACAACCTGGAAGGGCAGCCGCGCCACTACGCCCTGGACGGCCTGTTCGGCGCCGTCTTTGAATGGGGCCTCGATAACGAAGGCAGTTTTGCCATCGAAGCCCAGTTGGGGCCTGCCCTGGTGTGGGGTGAAGCCGAACACTTCTACGGGCGCGTGCATGTGGACGGTCATGGTGATCACCACGGAGAACACCACGACGGGGATCACGGAGGGCATCACAGCGATAGCCATTCCGACGGCAGCCCCTATCGCCGCACCGATGTGAAGGGGTATCTCCAGGCGCGCTATCAACCGAATGATCGCGTTGAGGTATCTCTTACCTGGTGGCCTTACTACGTCACCGGCAGCCAAGGCGATGACGTGGCTGGGCTGAAGAATGAGCTGGGAGTTCAAGCGATCTGGGCGCTGGGAGATGGCGATGTGAACTTTGCCCTGGGGGATGGCCTTGAATCGATCGTGGATGGGGTCTTCCTCTCGCTTGAAAACAGAACAGGCTGGGAAAGCGAAGGCACATATCTGGGCAATTACACCGATCCTTGGTTGGGTCTTGGCTTCAATATCGACCTGTTAAATATCACCCTCTCAGCCGGTCCACGCTTCTACAGCCCCGGCTCCTATGCCGGCTTGCCGTTCCGAACCGATTGGGGTGGAGAAATCGAGCTGGAGTATCCCCTGGCCAACTCGGTGGTGGTGTTTGCCCACTGGAAGCCGATCTACAGCAGCCAGGGAGGTGAAGGCTGGGGCGTGGGCTGGCAGCACCACATCGGCACAGGCATCAGCTTCAGCTTCTAGACGCTGGGCCAAACCCACCAACTTGCTCCTCCTTGGCAGCAAAGGCAATGCGTGTAAATCCCGATTGCCCTGCCTCTTGGGGTGTGGCGATGCTGCAGCCATCAACCCAGGGAGGAGCCAACCATGGCTGACAGCCCACCGCAGCACGCATCGAAGCAACGCTGACTGCAGGCCCCTGCTCCAACAGTCTTCACCCAACCGTGGGCGGGTCGTTCAGCCGGGCAAGAGAGCAGCCCTCGCCGCTGTGTCTCACCTCGTGCGCCTGACTGATCGACACTCCGTTTGCACCGCCTGAGGTGCCCCAGGAGAACCAAGAGCCCACACCTGGAACGTTCGGCCCCAGGCGCCAACGCCAGCAGCTTCAACCAACCCTTGCCATTGGAATGTTGATTTGTCCATGACCCTCGGGCGCTGCTCGGGGGTTTTTGGTGTGATTCCGTGGCTGGGCAGCACACAACCTCGTGCGGTGCCCCAAGGGCTCCTGAACGCTGGATCTGCTCCTGAAGGGGTCTGCGCTACCGATGATGCTCCGGTCCCGCGCACCACGCTGCTCCATGGCCCTGATCCCTCGTTGGCAGTACATGACCGACGACGCCAAAACACTCACCAAGCGCGCCGCCATTTCGGCGTTGGTGGTGCTTGGAGCACTGGTGCTGCTGCGGGCCCTGTTGCCCTGGGCGATCCTGGCCGTGGTGCTCTGGTGGATCTGGAAGGGCGTGAACCGCTCGTGATTGGAGCCACGCTTAGCACTCAGGTCTGCTTGTGCCAGATCCTCTCCAAGCGGCGGCGGAACTCAGCCTCGCTGAGCGGCCGGGGCAGCCGTTGGCGGCGCAGGGTGCTGCCGATCCACCAGATCTGCAATCCGCCAAAGGCCAAGGCAAACAACCCCAGCTGCACGGTGCCCCAGTTCAGCTGCTCCATCACCCCCTGTGCACTCTCCTGCTCTCAGCGATGTAAGGCCCATCGCAGCGCCGCCGCTGCGATGGTGATGCCCACCATGGTGTTCCAAAGCAGGGCATCGCGGGCGGTGAGCCGCTGCAGCACCCGGGGCAGCT
>VGPP01000118.1 GCA_016882585.1 Cyanobacteria bacterium M_surface_7_m2_037 | reverse complement strand
AGGCCGCTGGAGGAGCGGTTGGAGCAACTAGTGGCGGTGTACGGCGCTCAAGATCCGGTGGCGCTGCGAGAGGCCACCGAGCGCATTGCCCGCCGCCTCGGGCCGCAACGCACCGCTGCCGCACTCGAGGCGATCGATCAGCAGCAGTGGGGAGAAGCAGCCCGGCAGATGCTCGATTACTACGACCGCTGCTACGACCACGAATTGGCGCGCCATGGCACCGCCGATCAGCAGCGCCTGCTGGGCCATGAGGAGTTGGCTGGCTTGAGCGCCGAGGCCGCCGCCGAGCACCTGATCAGCCGCGGTGTGATCAAGACCCAGCGCCGGAACGCTGCCTAGGATCGGGGTTTGCTGGGATCGATCGATGGCCGCCATTCAGTTCTTCCGCGGTGTCGACGAGCCGGTTGTTCCTGATATCCGCATGACCCGCTCGCGCGACGGGCGCACAGGCCAGGCGATCTTCGTGTTTGATCAGCCGGAAGCCCTCTCCCCCGAAACCATGGGCGATATCGGTGGGATGTACATGGTGGATGAGGAAGGCCAACTGGTCACCCGTGAAGTGAACGCCAAGTTCGTGAACGGCAAGCCCGCTGCCCTTGAAGCCACCTACACCTGGAAAACCCCAGAAGATTTCGAGCGCTTCATGCGCTTTGCCCAGCGCTACGCCGATAGCCACGACCTCGGCTTCTCCCAGAAGGAGAACAACGCTGGCGAAGGCGCCACCGACGCCGAGTGATCCTGCGGGGATGAGATTCGGCCAGGGGCTGGGTCTGCTCGCCACAGCGGCTGCAGCCGTGGTGCTGTGGTCGCTGCGCCATGTGGTGATCCAACTGTTCGCGGCCGTGGTGCTGGCCATGGCCCTGTGCACGGTCGTGGGTGTGGTGCAGGAGCGCCTGCGCTGCAGCCGCCCGCTGGCCCTGCTGCTCAGCCTGGTGGGGCTCCTGGTGGTGGTGGCTGTAGCCCTGGCCGCCGTGGTGCCTCCGTTCCTCGAGCAATTTCAACAGCTGCTGCTGCAGCTGCCCCTGGCGGCGAATCGCGCCGCCGCGCTGTTGCAGGAGCTGATGGACGTGAGCAGCCGCATGCTCTACGGCCAGCAGGCCCTCGATTGGATCAAGCAGAGCTGGGGCAGCGGCAACACCAGCAATGAAGCCCTGGGGCAGGGGTTGCAGAACCTGCTCGATCTGGCCGGCAACCTGGGGGGTGGCCTGCTGCAGCTGCTGTTTGTGCTGGCGGTGGCGCTGATGATCGCGGTGCACCCCACCGCCTATCGGGAGGTGGCGGTGCTGCTTGCCCCATCGTTCTATCGGCGGCGCCTGCGCGAGGTGTTGCTGCAATGCGGCGAGGCACTCAGCAGCTGGATGGGGGGCGTGTTGATCAGCTCCCTGTGTGTGGCCCTGCTGGCCGGCATTGGGCTATCGCTGTTGGGGGTGAAGCTCGTGGTGGCCAATGCCCTGCTGGCAGGCCTGCTCAATGTGATCCCCAATGTGGGCCCCACCTTGAGCACGATCTTTCCGATGTCGGTGGCGCTGTTGGTGTCGCCCTGGAAGGCACTGGCGGTGCTGGGGCTCTACGTGCTGGTGCAAAACCTCGAGAGCTACGTGATCACCCCTTCGGTGATGCAGCACCAGGTGAATCTGCTGCCGGGCCTCACCCTCGCCGCTCAGTTTGTGTTCACCGTGCTGTTCGGGCCGCTGGGGCTGCTGCTGGCCCTTCCCCTGGCGGTGTGCCTGCAGGTGGTGATTCGTGAGGTCTTGATCCACGATGTGCTCGACCCCTGGCAGCACCAGCGCACACCATGACCCTGCGCGGCCTGATCGGTTTGCTGGCCCTGGTGGTGCTGGGCCTGCTGGCCTGGGAGCTGCGCTGGGTGCTGCTGGTGCTGTTTGGCGCCGTGGTGCTCGCCGTGGCCCTGGATGTGCCGGTGAGCTGGCTGCGGCGCTTCACACCGATGAACCGCCCTCAGGCCCTGGCGGTGGTGGTGGCACTGCTCCTGCTGGGGGGCTGGCAGCTGGGTGAACTGCTGCTGCCCGAGTTGATCGAGCAGGTGCAGCAGTTCACGCAGTTGGTGCCGGCGCTGCTCAACCGCGTTGGTGAGCTGCTCGGTGGTGTGGCCATGCTCGAGAGCCTGGAGGGCCGCGTGGCTGAGCTGGCTACCTTCGACAAGCTGCAACCCCTCGGCGGCCAGCTTCTTGGTTTTGCGGGCGGTGCCGCCAATGGCACGATTCAGCTGCTGCTGATGGTGCTGCTGGCCCTGCTGCTGGTACTCGACCCCCGTAGCCACCAGCGCCTGGTGCTGGCGGCCACCCCGGCCCACTTCCGCCCATTGGCTGGTGAACTGCTCAGCGCCTGCCGCCAGGCCCTGGGGGGCTGGCTGGCGGGGATGACGATCTCGGCCATCGCCGTGTTTCTGCTCACCTGGGCTGGCCTGGCGGCCCTCAAGGTGCCGCTGGCCCTGTTGAGCGGCCTGGTGTGCGGTCTGCTCACCTTTGTGCCCACCATCGGCCCCACCGTGGCCACGCTCTTGCCTCTGGCTGTGGCGTTACTGGTGTCACCCGCCCTGGCTCTGCAGGTGTTGATCCTGCGGCTGGTGTTGCAAAACGCAGAAGCCTTCCTGCTCACGCCGCTGCTGCTCAGCCGCACCGTGAATCTGCTGCCCACCGTGGCGTTGATGGCCCAGCTCAGCCTGGGGGCCCTGTTAGGGCTGCCAGGCGTGCTGCTGGCCTTGCCGCTTGTGGTGGTGCTTCAGGTGCTCTCCCAGCGGGTGCTGGTTGAGCAGATCATGGATCGCTGGCAGTGAACGCTGCCGAACAGCAGGAAGCCCAACAGGCTGTTCAGCGCGACCGTTGCAGCAGCCATGGCGTGCAGAGCAGCACGGCAATCGCCAAGGAGTGATGGCGAGGTATTTCCACCAGGCTGGCGAGGGTGAAGTGATCGAGCAGCAGTTGCAGCTCTGTGCGCAGATCCAACAGGGCTAGCAACGCCAGCAGCAGTGGAATCAACGGCAGCCGCTGGCGAGCTGAGCGCCCTGCATCCTTCATCGCCGCGCCAGCAGCGGCAAGAGGGTGGGAGCGATGCCGATGCTCGACCAACTGCCCACACCAATGCCCACGGTGAGGGCCACGGCAAACCAGAACAGGCTGCCGCCACCAAACAACAGCAGCGCAATCAACGGCAGCAGGGTGGTGAGGGAGGTGTAAAGCGAGCGGGTGAGGGTGGCATCCACAGCCAGATCCACCTGGTCATTCAGGGTGACGTCTTTCATCTCACGCCGTTGCTCACGGATGCGGTCGAACACCACCACGGTGTCGTTCACCGAGTAGCCGGCCACCGTGATCAAGGCCACAGCAAACAGCGAATCCACCTCCACACCGCGCAGCAGACCGAGCCAGGCAAACACCCCACAGGTGATCAACACATCGTGGGCGAGGCAAAGCAGAGCCAGCCCTGCATAGATGCCGTCGTAGCGGAAGCTGATGTAGGCCGCGATCAAGGCAAAGCTCACCAGCAGCGACACCGCGCTGCTGCGCAGCAACTGGCTGCCGAGTGAAGGACCGATCGTGTTCACCGAGAGCTGCTCGGGGTTCACCGCTCCGATCAAGGGGGTGAGCTCGCTGAGCAGGGCCTGGGTTTGCTCCGGCTCCAGGTCAGGGAGGCGAAGCTCCAGGGAGCGACCACCATCGAGCACCTGCACCCCGGCATTGCTGAGCCGCGGCGCCTCCGCTCCGGCCACGGCCGGCAGCATGATCGCCGCGAGGCGCTGCTGCACCGCGCCCACCGTGAGGCTGGCGCAAGCAGAGCCGCTGCAGCTGCGCTCGATCTGCAGCTGCGTGCCGCCGGTGAAATCAAGGCCGGGCCGCAAGGGAGCACCGATGCGGGGATTGCTCCAGCACAGGGCCATGCCCACCAGGCTGAGCAGAACAGCCAGCCCCGATGCCAGCCAACCCTGGCGGCGAATGCGGGTAATGCGGAAACGAGGCTCTGCCATAGCGGATGCGCCGATCGGGGAAGAAGGGGTACTGGCCGTCATCAGGAGGCGCTCCCGGGAAGCTGAGCGGCGGGCAGGAAGAAGCTGGGGCGGCGCAGGCCGGGGTAACCCATCAGCAGGCGCAGCAGGGTGCGGGTGCAGCTGAGCGCCGTGAACAGGCTCAGCAGCAGGCCGATCGCCAGGGTGAGCGCGAAACCTTTCACCAGGCCGGTGCCAAGGGCAAACAGCGCCGCACAGCTGATCAAGCCGGTGACATGACCATCGAGGATCGAGGCGAAGGCCAGCGAGAAGCCGGTATCAATCGAGCGGATCAAGGTGTTGCCGCGGCGCAGCTCCTCTTTCACCCGCTCAAAGATCAGCACGTTGGCATCCACCGCGATGCCGATCGACAGGATGAAGCCGGCGATGCCGGGCAGGGTGAGGGTGACCGGGATCAGCGCGTACAGCGCCAGGTTGAACAGGGCATAGAGGGCCAGGGCCACCACGGCCACAAAGCCCGGCAGGCGATACATCACCACCATGAACACCGCCACCAGCGCCAGACCAAACAGGCCGGCAGCGAGGCTGCGCTGCACGTTTTCGGCACCGAGGGTGGCGCCGATGGTGCGTTGCTCGATCACCTTCACCGGCAGGGGCAGCGAACCCCCGCGCAGCTGCACTTCGAGATCGCGGGCCTCTTCAGCGCTGAAGTTGCCGGTGATGCTGGCGGCACCGCCGGTGATGCCGGCCGGCTTGAACTCAGGGCCAACACTGGCCTCGCTGATCGAGCGGCCGTCGAGCACGATGCCCAGCAAACGGCCCGTGCCGGCAATGCCCTGGGTGAGTTCGGCGAACTTGCGGCCACCATCGGCGTTGAAGCCGAGGGTGACATCCCAGCCGCTGCCGGTTTGCTGCTGCTGCCGACCGGCACTGGTGAGGTCTTTCCCGGTGAGTTGGGCCGGTTCGTAGAGGGCCACGATGCGCTGGTTCACCTCAGCCAGCAGCAGCTCGAGCTGATCGGTTTCGCTGCTGCCGGGCGGCACCTTCACCCCCAGCTGATCGAGCGCCTTGGCCAGCTCTTCGGTTTTGATCTCCGCTGGCTGCTCGCCGGCAGCCTGCTGGGCGCGGCTCTGAGTGAGCACCGCCACAGCCTGGCGCTTGAGCTTGAGCAAACCGCTCATTTCCTGCTCGGTGCCGGGTTTTTGAGCCCGGAATTCGAGCAGAGCGGTGGTGCCGAGCACCTTGGCGGCACGGCTCGGGTCCTGCTCACCGGGGA
>VGPP01000117.1 GCA_016882585.1 Cyanobacteria bacterium M_surface_7_m2_037 | reverse complement strand
CGGAAGAACTGGTGGCCAAAAAAGATGACTTCATCAATCAGGCAAGGCAACAAGCCGACGAAATCCTCAACCAGGCCCGCCAGCAGCGCGAACAACTGATCAACAGCCAGGCGATTCGCCAGGAAGCCGAGCGTCAAGGGGCTGAGCTGCGCGAGCAGGGGCGCCAACAGGGGGAACAGCTGCTCACCCAGGCGCGCCAGCAACTGGCCAAAGCCGAGCAAGACCATCAGGCCCGCATGGCTCAGATGGAGCAGCAGTTCAGCCAGCGGCGACAACAGCTGGAGCAGGAAGCGCTGCAACGCCGCCAGCAGCTCGATCAAGAAGCGCTTGAACTCAAGCGCCAGTTGGCGGAACAGCACGAGCAAGCGCGCCAGCAAAGCCTGGCTGAACTGGAGAAGATCCGCCAGGAAGCGGTGCGGGTTCAGCAGAGCAGCCAGGCCGAGGCGGAGCGGGTGCAGAGCGATGCCCTGCAGTTCCGCCAGCAAACGCAGCAACAGTGCGAAGCGCTGATCAGCCGCAGCCGCCAGGAGGCCGCCACGATTCAGGAGGGCGCTAACCGCTACGCCGAGCAGGTGCTCACCGAACTGGAGGGCCGCCTCAAGGAAATGGGGCAGGTGGTGGTGGCCGGCCGGCGCGAGTTGGTGCGGCTGCAGGCTGTTGACCCCACCACCCTGGTGCAGCAGGCCCGCTCAGCCGAGGAGCAGGCCGTACCGATCAGCCGCGCCCGTCGGGCAGCCGATCGCCTGAAGCGCGCAGCCGGCCAGCGCTAGAGCGCCTGGGCCGCTGGTGCCTGCGGAGGACACAGACCTGCGACACGGCTCTGGCGCAGGATTTCGCCGATGGTGCTGTTCGGGGAGCCGGCCCCATTCGACACCATGCTCACGTAGCGCACGCCATCGGGGGTTTCGAGCACACCGCTGATCGAGCGCACGCCGCTGATCGTGCCCGTCTTGCCGCGGAAGCGCCCATCCAGTTCAGTGCCACGCCAGAGATTGCGGAGGGTGCCGCGTTGGCCGGCAATCGCCATTGAGGCCCAGTAATTGGTGGCGTAGGGGTGCTGGGCCATTCGCAACATCAGGGCCGTCAGCAGGCGGCTGGTGACCTTGTTGCCGCGGTCCAGCCCGCTGCCATCCACCACCGACACGCCCGCCATCGGCAGACCCTGGGCCGAAAGCCACTGCATGGTGCGTTGGCGTGCCTGATTCAGATCCCAGCTGCCAGCGCCCTGGCGCAACAACACCTCGGAGGTGAAGTTGTGGCTGTCGGTGTTGGCCAGGCTGAGCAGGCCGTGCATGCTCACCGAACGCTCCTCATGCAGGAGCGTGGCCGCATCGGTGTTGGCGGTGGCCACAGGCACCAGCCGGATCGCGGCACTGCCGCCCTGGCGTTTGATCTCCTGCCCCAGCAGCTTCTGCATGCGGCTGGGCGGATTGCTCACCGCCATATCCAGCGCATTGCTGGTGAGCGCCAGGCGTGTGATCGGCGCGCCATAGGCTTCGGCGCGATCGGCCCAGTGCCACCCCTGGGGCCACCAGCGCTGCTGCGGTTCTTCCACCAGCTGGATTGTGAGCGGTGTGCTGCCAGCCCCAGCCGATTGGCCGCTGCTGCCACCGGAGCCCATGGCGAGCTTGGCAAAGCGCTGCAGTTGAGCCAGATCAAGATCCGGGTCGCCCTCACCGGTGATCTGCAGCGTGCCATCAGGCTGCCGCCACAACCGCGTGGTGAGGCGGTAATCGGGGCCGAGGCGATCCAGGGCGATCGCCGTGCTGATCAGCTTCTGGTTCGAGGCGGGGATGCGGGCCTTCGTGCCATTCACATCGGCGAGAAGACGGCCGTTCGCATCGGCCACACTCACGCTCCACACCGACGCCTCACCCCCCACCACAGAGCGAATCCGCTGCTGCAGAGCCGGGCAGCTCACCTGCTGCTGCAATTGCGGTAGCCCCACCGGTGGGGGGGCTACCGGAAAACTGCTGGCCGCCACCGTGGGCACATCGCTCGGCACCTCCAGCGCTTGCAGGGGAAGGCTGATGCTCAGTGGCAGCAGGGCGGCCAGGGACGCAGCTCGCAGCATCTCAGGCCCCCACCTTCAGGCCGGTGACGGAACCGTTCACGCGGAAATCAGTGCCTTCCAGCTCGATCGGTGCCCCGATCTTGAGGTTTTGATTGCCGAAGACCACCCCATCCGCCCCTTTACGCCCTTCGCCCCGCAGAACGAAGCGGGCATCGAGGCTGGGGAATTGATCCTGGTTGGGATCTGGTGCGCTCACCACCGTTCCGTTCGGCATCACAGCCGCCAACCGCCGCTGCAGGGGAATCACCTGCTCCACGGGAACGCTGCCGTGGGGTTGGTTGCGGATCACGATCGCCACCTTGCCGGCCTCGCGCGCCGCGTTGATCAAGCTGGTGGGATCAGCCGCAGGCACACCCCGCACATCCACCATCACCGTGACGGGCACCAGTCCACCGGTGGCCCGCGCCACGGCGCCGCTGAGTTTGGGGCTCCAGATCACCCCCGCCGCCGCCATCAGAACAGCAGCAGCTGCGCCCGCATCCACCAGCGAGAAACGACGGGAGTTTTCAGCCATGGCGCAATAGCAGACACCGAACTGTAAGGAGCGTGTTCTGGCTGCACAAGGTCAGCGGGCGGCCTCTTCCAGGGCTTCCAGTTGCTTCTCCCGATCTGGCCGTTGTTCAAAGCTGCAAACGCTGCGGTAGCCATCGGGATCGCGGCGATAGAGCTGCCAGTCGCCCGGATAGGCGCGGCGCAACGCACCTTCAGCTGTGGGGATCAGGCCATAGGCGCTTTGCCATTCCGCCAGGAATCCCTTGCGCCGCTCCCGGGCCACCGTGCCGATGCCGATGGCGGCGTCTTCCAGGCGGCCATTGATCATCACCAGGGAGCCGCGATGCTGCGCGCACAGCGATTCCACCTCCTCGTAATCCGCCGGGGTGGGTGCCGCGAGCAACACCAGCCCCTCGCTACCGCCATCGGCCTGCTGGAGCCGCAGCAGATCCCCCAAACCGAGCAGTTGGGCCGCCTGGTCGGGGGCGTCGCGTTTGGCGAGCGCCGTGGCGCCCGCATCGGGGAAGAGCAGCCGCGCCTCAGGCTGTTGAGGTGTGAGGGCGGCCAACAGCCGTAGCGCCACCGGCAGGATCCGCAGGCCCTCAAAGCGGAATTCCACGGTCCAGAGGCCCTTGCTCTGGCTGGCCAACGCCGCCTGCACAGCCGCCAGGGCCTCCACTTCGGCTTGGCGCAGGTCGGCGGGGAGCATGAGGATCGGGCGGATCGGCCGACCCTAAAGCGCTGATCGGGCGCGTTCGAGCGCGGCTGGCAGCTGCTCGAGCAGCTCGGTGCCGTGCCAGGGGCCGAGGCTGATGCGCAGGCCCGCGGCAGCGGCGGCGGGCTCGTAGCCCATGGCCAGCAACACGGCACTGGCCGCCGAGCCGCTGCTGCTGCAGGCTGAGCCGCTGCTGGTGGCGAAGCCTTCCCGCCAGAGAGCCTGCACCAACTGCCGACCGTTCAGCCAGGAGCCAGCCCGGTTGCGCACCAGCAGGCTGAGGTGGTGCGGCAGTCGGCCGGGGTGGCTGGCTTGGCGTGGATCCGGACCGGTGAGCTCCACCCCTGGCAAGGCGAGCAGCTGGGGCAGCAGGGCATCCCGCAGCACCACCACCGGGTCGCGGCCAACGCTGGCGTTGATGCGCGCTGAGGCCACCTGCAAGGCAGCGGCAAAGCCGGCTGCCAGCGCCACGGGTTCGGTGCCGGAGCGCAGCCCACCTTCCTGGCCGCCGCCGCCGATGCAGGCCTGCAACGCCACACCCGGCTTCACCACCAGCGCACCAACACCGCGCGGGCCCTGAAGTTTGTGGGCAGCGAAGCTGATCAAATCCGCCGGCAGCGCCGCCAGATTGAGAGGTTGATGCCCGAGCACCTGCACCGCATCAAGATGGAGCCGCACACCGGCGCTGCGGCAGAGCGCGGCGATCTGCTCCACCGGCTGCACGGTGCCCACTTCGCTTTGCCCCCAGATCAATGAGAGCAAACGCGTGGGCGGCGCCAGGAGGCGCTCGAGCACTTCGAGATCGATGGCTCCCAACCGATCAACCGGGACCTCCTGCACCTGCCAGCCGCGTTGCGCAAGCGCTGCGGCAGCCGCTCGGCTGGCGGGATGTTCCACGGTTGAAAGCAACAGGCGTGGGGCCTGGCCGCTGGGGGAGTGGTGCTCCAGCAGCGGAGCACTGCCCAACAGGGCCAGATGGATCGACTCACTGCCGCCGGAGGTGAAGACCAGCTGCTCTGGATCGCAGCCCAGCAGTACCGCCATCTCCTGCCGGGAGCGCTCCAGCTGTTCGGCAGCCGCCATGCCAAAGCCGTGCAGGCTCGAGGGGTTTCCCCAGGCCTCGGCCTGCACCGCCGCCATCCGCTGCGCCACTTCAGGAGCCAGGGGCGTGGTGGCGCAGCAATCGAGGTAACCGCTGAGGGGCTGCGGCTGCATCGTCGTCAGCTGCTCAGGCCGGTGTCGCGCTCGAAGCGGGCGCGGGTGCGTGATTCGAGAGTGTTAGTGGCCAGGTTCACCAGATCATCGAGGGAGCTGCCGCTGAGCAGGGCCTCAACGCGGGCGCGGGCCTCGGCGCTGGGGCAGTTGTCGGGGCGGATGCAGCCGTTGGTGCACACCGTGGCGCAATCGATCTCGGGTGCGGCAGCGGGGGCGCTGGCCGGAGGAGCGGGCGCGGGTGCTGCGGCAGCGGCCTGCCGGCGGGCTTCCGCCACCGCGCGCGGGTCGGGGATCAGGCCATCGAACACGTGTTCGGCCGGGCCATCCATGAACACCTTGCCGCTGGCGGCGTCCCAATGGATCTGCAACGGGCCGCCGGGCAGATCCACCCGGGCGCGGCGCTCGCACAGGCCCAGGCTGTGGCTGGCCACCAAGGTGGCGCAGGCACCCGTGCCGCAGGCGAGGGTGGGGCCGGCGCCCCGCTCCCACACCCGCATCACCAGGTGATCCGGCGCAAGCACCTCCACGAAATGCACGTTGGTTTTGGCCGGGAAGGTGGGGTGCACCTCGAACTGGCCGCCGAAGCGCTCCAGATCGATTTCCTCCACCGCCGTCACCGGGATCACCACATGCGGGTTGCCCATGCCGGCCGCTGCCACGGCAAAGCGCTCGCCATCGATCTCGAGCTCGCCCTGGGGTAGCCCGGCTTCACCCACGGGCAGGGTTGTGGGCACCTGGGCCGGCTCCAGGAAGGGAGCAC
>VGPP01000116.1 GCA_016882585.1 Cyanobacteria bacterium M_surface_7_m2_037 | reverse complement strand
AAGTGGATTTGTCCTTGGGGATCGGCTTGCTGGCCGCCGCGCGGGGCGCTGAATCCAGAGCCTCGCGGAAGGGGCCGTAGTAGGCGGAGGCGTATTTGGCCGTGTAGCTGATGATCCCCACGTGCTCAAAACCCTCTTCGTCGAGGGCTTCGCGGATGGCGCCGACGCGGCCATCCATCATGTCGCTGGGACCGATCAGATCCGCGCCGGCGCGGGCCTGAGCCACGGCCTGCTTGCACAGGATCGCCACGGTCTCATCGTTGAGCACCACGCCCTCATCGCTCACGATGCCGTCATGGCCGTCGCAGGAGTAGGGATCGAGGGCCACGTCGGTCATGATCGCCATGCCCGGGTGCACCTCCTTCAGCCGGCGGATGGCGCGGGGGATCAGGCCGCCCTCGTTGAAGCACTCAGCGCCGTCTTCGGTTTTCAGACCGTCGGCCACCTTGGGAAACAGCACCACGCAGCGGATTCCCAGATCCCAGGCGCGGCCCACTTCCTGCACCAGCCCCTCCAGGCTCCAGCGCTGGCAGCCCGGCATGGCTCCGATGGGCTCGTTGCTGGCGCCCTCATGCACGAACAGCGGGTAGATGAAGTCGGCGGCGCTGAGGGAGGTCTCCCGCACCATCGCCCGCAGGGCGGGGGAGCGACGCAGACGGCGGGGGCGGTAAGTGAGCTCCATCAGGGCTGGCGCAGGGCCTTCAAGCAGGGCCGGATCCTACGGAGCATGCTGTCAACCCAGATCCAGCTCCACCTTCACCACATCCACAGGCCCGCGCCCCTCGGCATTGAGCTCCCGGGCCGCGCGCAGCGCCGACTCGTGCACATGAAAGAGGTGGGCCTGATCGGCGCTGCTCACCTCGATCAAGGCCTCACCATCGGGCCCCACCGCCAGATAGGTGCCTTTCCCCAGGAGCTGGATGGCATAGCGCTCCGGCTGGGTGCAGTCCTCGGGATGGGCCGGGTCGAGATGGGGCGACCAGAAATGCAGCACCGGCCTGAACAGCGCAGTCGTTCCAGATCAACGTAATCAATTTCGGCTGGCGCGCCAGCTGGCAGGTTCGAGAGATTGCAACTCATTCGCTATAGGTATCCATCGATGCGATCTGTGTCCCGGCTGGCAGATTTGCCCACGGGCGCCACGGCCACGGTGCAGGTGCGCCGCCGCGACGCCGCCAGGGTGAGCACCACTGCCGTTCTCGGCATGCCCAACACGGGCAAGTCGACCCTGTTCAACCGGCTCACCGGCCACCACACCCAGATCGGCAACTGGCCAGGCCTCACGGTGGATCTGATGCAGGCCGAGTTGCAGCTGAGCGGCCACAGCGACGACGAAGCAGGGATGTTCCAGGGCATCTACACGATCGGTGTTCCGGTGCAAGAGGCCCTCGGCGGGCTGCTCGATCAGTTCGGCCAGCTGGTGCTCAAACCGCTTCTGGCACCCCTGCCCGCCCTGTTGCAGGGCTTCCTGCTGGAAGGGCTTGATCAGGGCCTGGGCGCGGTGATGGCCTTCCCGCCGGGATCGCCCTGTTCTTCCTAGCGATGGGTGTGGTGGCAGACAGCGGCTATCTCTCGCGGGCGGCCGACCTGATGGATGCCTCCGCGCCTGGCCTGAGCGCCAGCACGGCTTCAGGTCCAGTTGCCGCCGAACATGTCGTCGTACCCCTCATAAGGGTCGTATTCCGACCAACCGGGGCTCGCTTCATCGAAGAGGCCGTAGCGAGCCGCCTCGTCATCCATCAGGGTGTTGCCCGTGGGCCTGGTGTCACAGGTGACCCCACCGCCACTGGCCGGCTGGCAATCGGTGAACTCCACCCCGGCGCGGGCAGGCAGGGTGCCGGCGAGCAGGAGCAGCACAACAAGCCATCGAGTCATGGACGCCACGCGGGGTGCACTGAGATGATGGCCCCTGCCTGAGCGCCTCACAGCGATGTACACCGACTGGACCGCCGTTGCACTGTTGCTGCTCACCGCGGCCCCGCTGCTGCTCGTGGTGGCCACCACAGCCTTCTTCATCTGGCGCCAGAAATCGAAGCGCTGACGCGCGACGGCGGCGGGGCCGCTGGATCCGGCAAGCCGAACACGGTTTCAAACACGGGTGTCTTGCCCTGGCCAAGACACTTCAAACAGGTGCGGTAGCCGGCATCTTCGGTACGGAGCACACCGCTGCCGCCACAGCAGCTGCAAACACGGCCTCTGGCCTGGGCGCCTCGCTGAGAGCTGGTCATCGTGGATCACGCTGATGACGATCACTCTGGGGAGTTTTCAGCGGTTTGATCCCGAAGCCTTCCTTAAGCCTTCCGCCGGCCTCTTCAGGGCCACGTGAAGCCCATCCAGGCTGCACTCCTGCAGCAGTTCAGCGCTGCTGAGGCGGCTGCCACCAGGAACCAGCCCCAGGCTCGCCGCCAACAGGCCCACCACAGCGGGGGCATCGAGGCCCTGGTCGGCAAGGCTGCCCAGCCCCAGGCCGCCATCACGCTTCGACAGCCGCTGGCCCTGCTCATCCAGCCACAGCGGCAGATGCCAGTACTGCGGCGGGGCGCCACCCAGCTCACGCATCACGGCCACCTGAGGGCCTGTGGCAGCCCAGAGGTCGCAGCCGCGCACCACATCGGTGATGCCGAGGGCCAGCTCATCCACGGCCGTAGCCAGGTGATAGGCGAGGAAACCATCGGCGCGGCGCAACACCACATCGCCCACCTGCGTGTCGGCCGCCAGGCTGCCGCGCTCAGCCAGCTGCTCACACCACTCCAGCTCGCCGGGCCGGAGTCTGAGGCGCCAACTGGGCAAACGCCCCTGCTGCGGCCCCCAACCACTGGCGCGGTCGCGGCAGGAGCCCGGATACACCGCTGTGGCGCCGTGAGGGGCCGACACATCCGCCAGCATCCGGCGACTGCAGCGACAGGGATAGAGCCGGCCGCTGCGGCGCAGCTCCGATAGCGCTGAGGCGTACAAACCGCGGCGATCGCTCTGGCGAATCAGCGGCCCATCCCACACCAGTCCTAGGCAACCCAGATCACTGAGAATGGCCTCCTCAGCCCCAGGCCGGTTGCGGGGGGTATCGAGATCATCGATCCGCAGCAACCATTCACCGCCCTGCAGGCGGGTGATCAGCCACGAGAGCAGGGCCGTGCGCAGGTTGCCCAGGTGCATCCGGCCTGTGGGCGAGGGTGCAAAACGGCCACGGTTGCCGCGTCGGCCAGCGAGCTGGCGCTGCAGATGCTCGGGCAACACAGAGCTGGGCCTGTCTGCGGAGGGCTCTTCAGCATCCCGCAGCCAGGCGCAAAAAAAGGCGGTCCTCAGACCGCCTCAGCTGCTTGTTGCCGCAGTGGCAATCAGCCCTGCACGCGGTCCTTGAACAGCTTGCCGGCGGTGAAGGCGGGCACGCGCTTGGCGGGAATCTTGATCTTGTCGCCGGTCTTGGGGTTCAGACCCTGACGGGCGGAGCGCTCACGGGGCTCGAAGGAGCCGAAGCCAAGGATCGACACTTTCTTGCCTTCCACCACCGAGTCAATGATGGTGTCGATGGCGGCGTCCACCACCTGGGCCACATCGGTTTTGGTCAGCTCGGTGCGGGCAGCAACGAGGTTGACGAGATCAGCTTTGTTCATCGGAATGGGGGGAAAGCCTCTGGGTCAGTAGCAGCCGGGCGGCTCGGGAACACCGACCGCCACTGGGTTCAGCGCGCCAATGGTATGGGTGTTAGCAAGGCCCGGCAACCATCGGACCCCTTTTGCAGCCATGGTTTTGCCACTTTTGTGACCCATTGGCCACCTCCGCGGCCTCGATCGAGCCTCAAACGGGCTGCTGGGTCGCCAAGGCAACGAGGTCGAGCTGATCCAGCAGCGCCCGCGCCGAAGGCACCAGCGCCTCACCGCGCAGGGCACCCAATCCGGCACCGCTCGCCAGCCACTGCGGCTGCTGAGGCGGCAACCAGCTGCGCAGATGCTCCAGGCTGCGCAGCCAGCGCTGCCAATGAAAGCTGCGGCGCGTGCGCAGGGGGCCTGCCTGCCCGGGCGCCAGTGGGCTCAACAGCCGGCCGCAAAACAGAACCCCAGGCTGCTCCGCCAGAAGCACAGCGGTTCCCGGGCTGGGCCCCGGCGTCCACAACAGCCGCAGCCCCGGCGCCAACTCCGCTTGCTCGGCAAACCCGATCAGCTGTTGCGCCCCGGGCAGCAGATAGGCCTCCTGCTCCTGCACATGCACGGGCCAGCCCAGAGCCTCCTGAAACCGGCGCAGGCGGCCATGGCCTTCGCGGCCGGTGAGCACGATGCGCCCCGCAGGCTGCTGCTGCAGGAAAGCGAGGTTAGCGTCGTTGAAGGCTGGGCAATCGATCAGCACGCCGCAGCCATCCGCCGCCGAGGGCGCCAGCCACCAGGCGCTGCCGCCCTGGGTGTCGCGGTTGGGAGCAAACAGCCAGAGCCCCTCCTGAACCTGGCGAGGCGGGCGCCCAGCAGCTGTGGGTTGTGCTTGGAGCCGTGACATCGGGGGGCAGGACCCGCAGACAACACCTAGCTTGTGGCAGCGGCCTCCAGGCTCCGGTGCGCACGATCCGACTGGGACAACCCTGGCCCCTGGGCTCGAGCGCCACTGAACAGGGCGTGAATTTCTCCCTGGTAGCACCGATGGCCACCAGGGTTGAGCTGTTGCTCTTTCCGGCGGGCAACGCGCCGGAACCCGATCAGGTGGTGGAGCTCGACCATCGCCACCGCTCGGGCGACATCTGGCATGTGGAGGTGAGCGGGGTCGGCATCGGCTGCTGCTACGCCTACCGGGTGTTCGGCCCACTGCTGCCGGGGCGCCACGGCTTCAACCCCTCCAAGCTGCTGCTCGACCCCTGCGCCCGGGCGATCACCGGCTGGGACGTTTACCGCCGGGTGGACGCCGTTGGGGCGATGCCCAACACGGCCAGCTGCCTGAAGGGGGTGGTGACGGAGCGCGACCGCTTTGATTTCCGCGCCGCACCGCGGCCCCGCCACAGCTGGCAGCGCACGGTGATCTACGAGCTGCATGTGGGGGGCTTCAGCCGCGGCCCCGGCAGCCCGGTGAGCGAGGCCGCGCAAGGCACCTATCTGGGGCTAATCGAAGCGATTCCCTATCTCAAAGAGCTGGGCATCACCACGGTGGAGCTGCTGCCGGTGATGGCCTTCGATCCGCACGATGCCCCCGCGGGCCGGCTCAACTACTGGGGCTACAGCCCCCTGAGCTGGATGGCTCCGCACCACGCCTACCAGCAGGGCGATGATCCGCTGCAGATCCGCCACCAGGTGCGCCAGCTGGTAACGGCCTGCCACCAGGCCGACCTGGAGGTGCTGGTGGACGTGGTCTACAACCACACCTGCGAAGGCAATCAGGCCGGGCCCACCCTGAGCTGGCGCGGCATCGATGACCGCAACTACTACCACCAGAACGCCAAGGGGGATTACCTGGATGTGAGCGGTTGCGGCAACTCGA
>VGPP01000115.1 GCA_016882585.1 Cyanobacteria bacterium M_surface_7_m2_037 | reverse complement strand
GGCCAGGTTGGCGGCCACAAAGTCCCAGTTCACCAGCTTGTCGAGGTAGGTGGTGATGTAGTCGGGGCGGCGGTTCTGGTAATCCAGGTAGTAGGCGTGCTCCCACACATCCATGGTGAGCAGAGCTTTCTGGCCGTGGGCCAGGGGCAGATCGGCATTGCCGGTCTTGGTCACCTTGAGGGTGCCGTTGTCGAGCACCAGCCAGGCCCAGCCGCTGCCGAACTGGGTGGCGCCGGCGGCCTTGAACTCCTCAACGAACTTCTCGAAGCTGCCGAAGTCAGCGTTGATCTTGTCGAGCAGGGCGCCGCTGGGGGTGCCGCCGCCGTTGGGCTTGATGCACTGCCAGTAGAAGCTGTGGTTCCACACCTGAGCGGCGTTGTTGAACACGCCGGCCTTGCTGGCGTCACCGGCCACGGCGGTGATGGTGTCTTCCAGGCTCTTGCCTTCCAGGTCGGTGCCGGCCACCAGGTTGTTGAGGTTGGTCACGTAAGCGTTGTGGTGCTTGCCGTGGTGGAACTCAAGGGTCTGGCGGGAGATGTGGGGCTCGAGCGCATCGAGGCCGTAGGGCAGCGCAGGCAGCGTGTGAGCCATGTGACGGTGAATCGTGCTGAATGTGGCCCGGCCATGTGCCGGACTGCCGCGGCATCCTAACGATCACTTCAGGTTTCGTAAGTCGCGAGAACCGCCCTGCCGCATGGGTGCTAACGGGCTCTGGGCGATGTAGGCGACTGGTTGGCAGTCAGCAGTGTGGGCGCTGTCCAGGTCCGGATATCCATGGATATCCGGACCTGGACAGGACAAGAACCCACCCCGAGAACAACCCCGAGGGTGCGCCCTCAGGCCCATGGCCAAGGGCTCGGCTCAGCCCTTGATCTGCAGCAGTTCCACCTCGAAGATCAAGGTGGCATTCGGGGGAATCACGCCGCCGGCACCGCGTTCGCCGTAAGCCAGGTCGGGGGGGATCACCAGCTTGCGCTTGCCGCCCACCTGCATGCCGGCCACGCCTTCATCCCAGCCCTTGATCACCCGGCCTGCGCCCAGAGGGAAAGAGAAGGGGCCGCGGCCGTAGCTGCTGTCGAACTCTTTGCCGTTCTCCAGGGTGCCGCGGTAGTTCACCACAACGGTTTGGCCTGAGGTGGCTTCAGGGCCGTCGCCCACCACCAGGTCGGTGATGCGCAAACCCGAGGGGGTGGTGCGCTCTTTGGCCACCACCAGTTCGCCACCAAGGGAGGCGGCGCCGGCATCGGCGATCTGATCGGGGCTACCGGCGTCGTTGGCCATAGTGAACAAGGTGGGGTTGGGATCTTCGGGGTCGAGCTCAAATTGGCCGCTCAAGCTGGCAGGGGCTGCCGCCGGTGCCGCAGCAACCGCCACCTGCGCGGCTGGTTGCGCTTGCACGGTGGAGGGCGCCACCAGCTGGCTGACCAGTGCCAGAAGCAGGCAGGCCACGCACACAGCTGAGCTGATCAGGATGTCGCGCATGGCGCTTCAAGGGCTGAGACGGCGAGATTCTGCCCCAGCTTCAGTCGGGCAGGTCGCTGAAACCGCTGGGGTCTTGAGCTGTTGAGTCGTTGCGTAGCCGCCTGAGCTGTTGTTCCAGTCGATCGATCCGGCCTCGCAGCTCATCCACTTCCCGTTGGCGCGCTAGGCCTAGATCCTGCAGCAGGTGATCGAGATTGCGCTCCACCTGGCGTTCGGTCTGCTTCTCCAGTTCCGGGTTCTCGCCGCGCAGGCTGGCCAGCACGTCGTCCACCAGCGCAGTGGCCTGAGCGGGGTCGAGGCGGCCGCTGCTCACCCAGGCCTGGGTCACACTGCGCAGCCGTTCGGCCACCAGGGATGTGGTGCCGAGGCCCCGCACCAGCAGCTGTTGAAGGGGATTGCTTGCGTCCATGGGCCCGCCCGTGGTTCCTGACCCAAACGATGGCGCTTCCTAACGTCGGTGGCCATGGCAGGCAACCGGCCCCTTTGGAGATGGATCGGCGCCGCCGGGGCCGGGCTTCTGGCCGGTTGGGCCCTGCCGCCCTGGGGCTGCCCTCCGCTGTTGTGGCTGGCCCTGGTTCCCCTGTGGGCTTTGGGGCCAGGGCCAGCGGCCCTGTGGGGTGGCGCGGCCGTATTGGTGAGCCATCGCTGGCTGCTGTGGCTGCACCCACTCGACTGGGTGGGAGTGCCGCTGCCGCTGAGCCTGCCGCTCTGCCTACTGCTCTGGGCCAGCCTCGCTGTTGTGGCGGCTGCTCTGGTGGGTGGCTGGAGGCTGCTGGTGGAGGTTCTTGGGCCAGAACGCTTGAGTTCAGCGGCCCTGGCAGCAGCGCTCTGGGGCTTGGCTGAGGTGCTGCTGGCGAAGGGGCCGCTGTTTTGGATCGGCCTGGGCAGCGCTGCATTACCGGGTGATCGCGCCTTGGCGGGCTTGGCTCAGTGGATCGGGGCGGGCGGTCTGGCGGCTGTGCAGTTGTTGCTGAGCTGGTGGCTTTGGCGCTGGCTGGCCGCCTGGGGGGCAGAGCGTCGTGGTGCGGGGCGCTCGGCGGCCGCGTGGGTGCTGGTGGTGTTGGTGCTGCATGTCTGGGGTTGGCGGCTGCTGCAGCTGCCTGGGCCGGCGCTGGCTGCCGCCAGCTCGCTGAACGTGCTCGTGCTGCAACCGGCGATTCCCACGCGCGAGAAATTCAGCTGGAGCCAGCAACAGGCTCTGTTGCGCCGCTTGGCCGGGGCTCAGCTGCAGGCGGAGCAGCAGGGGGCGGATCTGCTTGTGTTGCCCGAAGGGGCCCTGGCCGCGGGGCAGACCCTGCCCCATGCCGCTCAGGTGGAGGTGCTGAGCGGCGGCTTCCGCGATGTGGATGGTGGTTTGCGCAGTGCGGTGCTGCGCTTTGAGCCCGGCGAACAGGAGGCCGTGCAGGCGATCGATAAACACCGGCTCGTGCCCTTGGGGGAGTGGATTCCGGGCGCCAGCTGGTTGAACTGGGCGGGATTGTCGGCGGTGGGGGGTGTGAGTTTTGGTGAGCCTTCGCGCTTGCTGCTGCGCCCCACAGGCGCTGTGGGCGTGGCCATTTGCTACGAGATTGCTGATGGGGCCTCGTTGGCGGCGGCCGCCCGCGATGGCGCTGGCTGGCTGTTGGCCAGCGCCAACCTCGATCCCTATCCCCCTCTGCTGCAGGGGCAATTCGCGGCTCTGGCCCAGTTGCGGGCGATCGAAACGGGGCGCTGGCTGGTGAGCGCAGCCAACACCGGCCCCAGCCTGCTGGTGGATTCCTCCGGTGCGGTGCGCCAGCGGCTGCTGGGCCAAACGGCGGGAATGCTGCCGGTGCAGTTGCAGGTGCGTGATCGCCTCACGGGCTACAGCCGCACGGGCGAAGCGCCGTTGCTGCTGCTGGCCGCCGCCGCTGCCGCCACGCGGCTCCGTTCTCGAATGCGACAATCTTGAGACTTTCTTGAGATTGCCTGTGCCTTCTCGGTGTTGGCGTGTGGCTGCGGCTCTGGCGCTGGGGGTGGCTGGGCTGCAGCTCGCGCCGCTGCGGGCTGAGGGTTTGCCGCTGCAGACGGAGGCGGAGCTTCTCGAGAGCCTGCGGGCCCTGGGGGTGAGCGTGCAGCTGGGAGGGGAGTGCGGGGCGCCCGGGCAGCTCGCCACCTACAACATGGGCGCCAACCTGCTGTGCCTGGGCGATGCCCTGCAGGCCAGGCCCAAGGAGCGCTCCAAGGTGCTCCATCACGAGTTGGTGCATGTGGTGCAGGACTGCCTCGATGGCCTGGAGACCCCCACCTCGCTGGCGCTCAGCGAAGGGCTGCGGCGTGCCGGTGATCTCACGGAGCGCCAGCTCAACGGCTTCTTTCTCCAACACCTGCGCAACCAGGGCAATCTTCAGCACGTGGTGGCCACCACGGCGCCGCTCCCCCAGGACAGCCGCCAGCGGGAGATTGAGGCTTATGCCTTGCAGGCTGATCCCGCCCTGGTGCAGCATCTGCTGCGGCAAAGCTGCCGCAGGCCTTGATGCCCTTCAACTCTGAGGATTCCCAGGAATCTCCGATCGTTCGTCTGCTGAACAGCGCCCGTTCGCTCTGGCAACTGCGTGTTTTTCGGCGCTTTTGGGTGGCCAATCTGGTGTCGAACCTCGGCACCAGCGCCTTTGTGATGGCCTTGTCGTGGCTCACGGTGAAGACGTACGGCGCCAGTGGCATCGCGGCCTTGGCTCTCGGTTATGGCGTGCCGCAGTTTTTGCTGGAGGTGGTGGGTGGTGCCGCCGCCGATCGCCTCAGCCGACGCCGCCTGTTTCAGCTCACTGAAACCAGTTTCTTGGTTGTGGCGCTGACGCTGTGGCTGGCGTCCATGCATGGCACGGTGCCTCTTTGGCTGCTGGTGGCTGTGAATGCCTGTAATGGCGCCATTTCAGCATTTGATTCACCCGCTCGCACCGCGCTGATCAGCGAAATGGTGCCTCAGCACCAATGGACAGAAGCCCAGCAGCTCTATAGCGCGTCGTCCAATATCACCAATATTTTTGGTCCGGCCCTTGGTGGGGTGCTTTTAAGCATCGGCACCAGCGATCGCAGTCATGAAGAGGTGGCCTTCTTCTTCAACGTGCTCAGTTTTCTGCCCCTCTTGGCACTGATTCCGTTTCTGCCTTCGCTGCGGTCGGCAACCACCACGGCACGCAGCAAGGGGGAGTCTTTTGTGCGCAGCGTTGCTCAGGGCTTGCAGTTTGTGCGGGGCCAGAAGAGTTTGCAGTCGCTGTTGCAGCTGTTGGCGGTGGTGATGCTGCTGGGGATGCCCTTTCAGACCCTGCTGCCGATCTTTGTGCATGGGCACCGCGCTATGGGTGGTGGGCAAAGCCATGGCGTTTACGCCGCGTTGCTGTCAGCTGTGGCCTTGGGCGGTTTTGTGGGGGCGTTGCTGGGGATGGCCTCCGGCAGCGGTCGCAGGCCGGGTGGACCGCTCTTGGCCGCTGCTGCTGGGCTGGGGCTATCGATCGTGCTGCTGGCCTCCAGTGCCGTGATCCATTGGGCCTCGCTGGCGGCGTTTTTTGCCGGAGCCTGCGGTGTGTTGGCCGTGAATCTGGATACGGCTTTGGTGGAGGGATTCACCCCGGTCGCCTTGCAGGGGCGGATTTCGGCGATCGCAAGCTTGAGCAAGGGGTTGCAGTCGTTCAGTGCGGCAGCGGCCAGTGGGCTGATGCATGGCGTCGCGCTGCTCACGGGCGTTCCTGGATCGGGCTATGGGCCTGTGCAGGTGTCGATGGGGGTGGCGCTGATCGTTGTGGTGGTGCTGTTGCGCGGACCCTTGTTGTCCTTAGACGAACAAGCGCCTTCCGCCAGCGCGTAGCTCGCACCTCAGACGAGGCCAAAAAAAGGCGCCCCGAGGGGCGCCTGCTGGATGAACTGGTTTCCCCGGATCAGAAGATCTGAGCGCGGGGATTGCTCACGGTGGCGAGCTGAGCCTGGTGCAGGCGCTGGGCCTTCAGGATCTGCGCGCGGATGAGGGCGAGGGTGTTCATGGCGGTGGCCTCAAGCTGGCAGCCCCGTTCCCTGCTGCCAAGGCGTGCGTCCCACGAGGGGATGAACGTGG
>VGPP01000114.1 GCA_016882585.1 Cyanobacteria bacterium M_surface_7_m2_037 | reverse complement strand
AGCGGGCAGCTCAGGCGGCGGCCACTGGGGTCGAGATCGCCTGGTTTGAGCAGGCCCAGCAGCAGCAGATCCCCGAGCCAGGTGAGGCTCTGGGTCCACAGCAGCGGCACGTTCTCGTTCGGCACCCGTTGCTGACTGCCGGGGTTGAGCCGTTCGGCCTCCACGGCTTCCTTGGGCACCACATAGAGCTCCGGCAGCAGCTCCACACCATCCACGTTCACCGCCACGCGTTTGAGCCGCTCGCGCCACTGCCAGGCCTCGCTCCAGCGCTCTTCGCAGCAGGCGGTGATGAGCTCATAGGCCAGAAACAGTGGCCATTCGCATTCGATGTGCTCGAACTGGGCCAGCTCCTCGCGCTCGTAGTGCAGGCGGTTGTGGTCTTCCACCACGGTTTGGTGGCCGTCACGCCGGAAGCGCTTGTAGCCGTAGGGCCCGCCCAGCTCGCTGCGGATCTTGCGGCGGGTGCGCTCCACCAGCGCCGGATCCTCCACCGCCCAGGCGGGGTAGCCGATCACCGAGAGGCAGGCTGCATCCACCTCCTTGCTGGCGGATTCGCGTGGCAGCAGGCCGGTGAGGGCCCGGCGCAGGCGCACGATCGCGTCGTGGGGGATGTGCAGGCTGCACTGGCCGTTGCCATGGGGGCCGTAGAGATCCAGGCCTTCCAGGGCTTCCAGTGATGCCTTCACCAGGCCGATCGAGCTGGCGTTGCGCTCCGGCAGGCCGTGGTTGCCCTTATCGCCCCGCTCCCAGATGCCGTAGTCGCGCACCCGGTAGGCGCGGGCCACGTAATACACCAGGTTTTGAATGAAATCGCGCTCATGGCTGGTTTGCACCACCACCAGGCCCGAGCGGGTGAGCTGCGCCAGTTGCAGCAGGAAGAGGGCCGTGGCATCGAGCTGCAGGTGGCCCCAACCGTCGTCGGGCACCACGGGGTCGCCGCTGCCGGTGTCGTATTTGGCGTGCAGGCAGTCGAGCGGCGCCAGGCTGTGCTTGAAGCGCTCCACCTTGTGGGCCTGGCGCAGCATCGCGTTGAGCAGGCCGCGCATCAGCTGCAGCACCCGTTGCTCGAGCTCGAACACCCGCGTGCTGGCGCCGCTCAGGCGCCGGTGCGCCAGGGCCAGCCCCCACACGCACTGAATCGAATACACGCAATCGCGCACCCAGGCGTCGCCGTAGTTGCCGTGCACCGTGTTGGCGGTGCTGGCGGGCAATAGGCCGGTGATCGGGTGCTGGCGCTGCAGCACCACCCGATCGATCTGTGCATCGAGCTCCTGCAACCGCTGCCAGGCCTCGGCAGCGCTGAGCTGCAAGGGCATTGCCGGGCTGGCCGTGGGTGCGCTGCTGAGCATCGTGGGCGCGGCGGAACCGGGCTGCAGCCATAGATTCTCTCGCGTGGCCCCTGCGCTCGATGGCATCAATGGCGACGGATGCGTCCCGCACTGGCTTTCAGGGTTCCGCTGAGCCGCCCTCCTGGACGGTGACCTCCGTGCTCGGCGTGCAGGTGGCCGTGAGCAGCAACGTGTTTGCTGCTGCGCTCGAGCTCAAGCAACGCGGCGGCGGCCAGATCGTGACGCTCAACGCCGAGATGACCATGGCGGCCCGGGCCAACCCCGAGCTGGGCGCTGCCATCGCCCAGGCTGATCTGGTGATTCCCGATGGGGCCGGCGTGGTGTGGGCTTTGGGCCGCCAGGGGTTTCGGGTGCGCCGCAGCCCTGGGATTGAGCTGGCCCGGCAACTGCTGGTGTATGCGGCCGCCCATCGCTGGCGTGTGGCGCTCGTGGGGGCCAGCCCCGCCGTGATGGAGCGGTTGGTGGAGCGGCTCCAGGCTGAGATCCCTGCGTTGGATCTGGCCTTCACCATCCACGGTTACCAGGATCCGGAGCAATGGCCGGGCATCGAGCAGCAGTTGCTGGAGGCCCACCCCGATCTGGTGCTGGTGGCCCTGGGGGTGCCGCGCCAGGAAACCTGGATTCAGCGCTTGCATCCCGGCCAGCCAGGTCTGTGGATGGGTGTGGGCGGCAGTTTTGACGTGTGGTCGGGCACGAAGCAGCGGGCACCCGAGTGGATGGGGCGGCTGCAGATCGAATGGCTCTACCGGTTGATCCAGGAGCCCAGCCGCTGGCGGCGCATGTTGGCGTTGCCGGCCTTCGCCTGGGAGGTGCTGCGGCGCGGCTGAGCGCGGGCTTGCTACGCCAAAGCGCAAAAAAGCGGCAGGAGCCATGCCCCTGCCGCCAAGTCTGTTGCGAGGGCGGTCGCGCCGCCCGCTCAGAACCTGTGCTTCAGCGGAAACCCACCGAGGCTTGCCACACGAACGCGAGCAGCAGGAAGAAGAGGGGAATGATCGGCAGGATGTCCACCAGGGGCGCGAAGGCCTGATAGGCCTCGGGCAGCTGGGCCAGGGTCTGCAGGGCGTAGGCGGCCATCCCGGAATCTTCGTTGGCTAGAGGCGGACGCTACCACGTGTGTGCGGCTGGGGAGTCGGGTTCCCAGGGAGCGAAATCCTCTGCAAAACAACCGTCGCGAATGGCTTGGGCCATGGCGCTGCTGAAGCGCACCAGCTGGGTGATGTTGTGCAGGCTCAGCAGGATCTTGCCCAGCAGTTCATCGGTCTTGATCAGGTGGTGCAGGTAGGCGCGGCTGTGCACCGTGCAGGCCGGGCAGGAGCAGCTGGGATCGAGGGGGGTGTGGTCGTGGCGGAAGCGGGCGTTTTTGAGGTTCCAGCGCTCGCCGCCCACCAGGGCTGCGCCGTGGCGCCCCAGGCGGGTGGGCAGCACGCAGTCGAATAGATCGAAGCCGTTGGCCACGGCAATCGCCATCTCCGGCAGCGTGCCCACGCCCATCAGGTAGTGGGGTTTGTCGTCCGGCAGCAGCGGCCCCACCTGGCGCACGATCCGGTGCATCTCCTCCGCAGGCTCACCCACGCTCACGCCGCCCACGGCGATGCCCGGCAGCCCCATCGAGCTCACCACCCGCGCCGATTCCTCGCGCAGGTGCGGGAAGCAGCCCCCCTGCACGATGCCGAACAGGGCCTGATCGGGCTTGGTGTGGCTGCTGATGCAGCGCTCCAGCCAGGCGTGGGTGCGGCGGCAGGCGGCGGCCACCTCGGCTTCAGTGGCGGGATAGGGCGGGCACTGGTCGAAGGCCATCGCCACATCGGCGCCCAGGGTCATCTGGATCGCCATCGAGCGTTCGGGGGTGAGGTCGATGCGGGCGCCGTCGCGGGGGGAGCGAAACACCACGCCCCGGTCGTTGATCGTGTTGATGTCGCCCAGGCTGAACACCTGGAAGCCGCCCGAATCGGTGAGCATCGGCCCGTCCCAGGCCATGAAGCGGTGCAGGCCGCCGCCGTCGGCCACGATCTGCTCGCCCGGCTGCAGGTGCAGGTGGAAGGTGTTGGAGAGCACCATCTCGGCGCCGGTGGCCTTGAGCTGCGCCGGCGTCACCCCCTTCACCGTGGCCAGGGTGCCCACCGGCATGAAGCGGGGCGTGTTCACCACGCCGTGGGGCGTGTGGAAGCAGCCGCAGCGGGCGCGGGTGTTCGGGCAGTGGGCTGTGATCTCGAACGCGAACACCAGCGAGGCAGCAGGATTGGCTGATCCCATCGTTGCTGGCCGTGGCCAAGGCCCCGCGTCAGGTCGCCTGGCTGGCGGATCTGGCCGGCGCCTGGATCTTCTACAGCGTGCTGCCGCTGCCGCGCGGGATCACACCGCGGTTTGAGCGCATCGCCCGTTTTGCCCCCTGGGTGGCGCTGGTGATCGGTGGCTTAGAGGCGGCGCTGTGGCAGGGGCTGGCTGGCGCTGGGCTTGTGGCGCAGTTGGCCTTGGTGCTCGCGCTGGGCAGTGCCCTCAGCGGCGGTCTGCATCTCGATGGCGCCATGGATACGGCCGATGGCTTGGCGGCAGGGCCGCAGCGCCGCCTGGAGGCCATGGACGACAGCCGGGTGGGGGCCAGTGGCGTGCAGGCCTTGCTGCAGCTGGTGTTGGTGCGGATCGGCGGGTTGGCGTTGTTGGCGGCCGCGGCGCCCTGGGCGTTGGTGTGGGCTGCGGTGTGGGGGCGGATCGCGCCGCTGGTGGCGATGCAGCTGTTTCCCTACTTGCGCGAACCCGGCAGCGGCACGGCCGCCTTTCACCGCCGCCATTGGCAGGGGTGGTGGGCTGAGCTGGCGCCTGCGCTGCTGCTGCTGGGGGCGCTCACCGCCGTTGCCTTCGGCCTGGCGGCGGGGCCTTGGTGGTGGTTGGGTTGGCTGGGGCTGCTGCCCGCGGTGCTCGTGCCGTTGGAGCTGGGGCGGCGCCTCGGCGGCCATAGCGGCGATAGCTACGGCGCCTGCGTGGAGTGGACCGTGAGCTGGAGCCTGCTGCTGATGGGCTTGCTCAGCTGGCGGCTGAGCGCGGCAGGCTGAGGCGGAAGGCGTTGCCGGCGGCGGGCAGCTGCGGATCGAGTGCGCTGGCGGGCACCACCAGCTCCAGCTCCCCGCCGAGGCTGCGGGCCAGATCGCGGGCCAGGGCCAGCCCCAGGCCACTGCCCGGCAGGGCTGCACCAGTGCTGCCCCGCACCCCCTTGGCAAAGATCTGCTCCCGCTCCTCCAGGGGCACGGCTGGGCCGCTGTCCCAGATGCTCAGCTCCAGGCGCTCGCTGCAGTGGCAGTGGAGGCCGATGGCGCCGCCGCTGCGGCTGTAGCGGAAGGCGTTTTCCAGCAGGTTGGCCACGATTTCACCGATGGCGCTGCCATCGCCCTGCCAGTCGGGCAGAGCGGTGGGTTCCTGCCAGGTGCGCCCTTGCAGGTTGGCGGTGGCGGCGGCGCGCTCCAGCAGCGGCCGCAGGATCTGCTCGAGGCTCTGCGGTGCGCTCTGGCTCAGGGCTGGCGGCAGCAGCAGGGGTGTGGTGGTGTCGCTGCTCACCAGCGCCGGGGCTTCGGTGAGGTGATCGATCGCTTCCACGTAGCGGCTGATCTGGCGCTGCTCCCCCAGCAGGCTGTCCACCAGTGAGAGGTTGCGGGCGTCGCCATCAAGGCGCCGGCGCAGCAGTTGGCCGAAGGTGCGCAGCGCCGCCAGGGGATTGCGCAGTTGATGCACCAGCAGCCGCAGCTCGTCGTCGCGCTGGCTCAGCTCGCGGCCCAGCCGCTGCTGGTCGAGATCCAGGCGCAGCGCTTCGGTGAGGCAGCGGGCCGTGGCTTCCAGCCGCTCGCTCAGGCTGCCGGGCCAGGGCCAGCGATCCACATCCACCCGCAGGGCGCCGAGCAGCATCGTGTCGTCCCGCAGGGCCAGCCAGCGGCGGCCGCGTTCCACGCTGGCGTTCTGGCCTTCAGCGTTGGCTTCGCTGAGGGCCAGCGACTGGGGCCACCGGCCGATCGCCACCAGAGAGGGTTGGCCATTGGGTTCCGGCACTGCCACATACACCACCAGGGCCAGAAGGTCGGGCCGATCGGTGAATTGGGCCAGCTGCTGCTCGAGCAGCGCCAGAAACCGCTTGGAGACCTGCATCTGAGCGGGAACTGGAGTGGGATCCGGGCCGCTCAGCGCGCTAGCCCAGCAGAAATTTTCCCAAGCGTGTTCGAAATCTGGGAAAAAGTCTTAAGATTCTCGGTATCGACCAATACCTCGCGGTCCGGGTTCGGGCGGCGCAGCGATCGGCCCATCCGGCTTTTGTTGCATCTCCGTGCAATCAAGGCTACA
>VGPP01000113.1 GCA_016882585.1 Cyanobacteria bacterium M_surface_7_m2_037 | reverse complement strand
ACATCCAGGGGGCGTCCGGGCAGCATGCCCTGCACCACCAGCCCCCCGCCCACAAAGGTGGGGGCGGGGGGCTGGGAGGCATCCGGCGCATAGGAGCCGCCGAGCCAAAAGCGGTGAGCGAGCCCGAGTGGCAGGCCGCTGGGAACCGTGATGCTCCCGTACACGCCATTGCCGTTCTCGCTGGTGAGGAATCCCCCAACGCTGAACAGGCCATCGGGTAGCTGGTTCTCCACGCTCACCGGCGCCGGGCAAACGCCGCGTTGCTGGCTCCATCGCACCACCCCCCGCTCGGTGCGGCAGGCCGGCAAGGGCTGGGCGCTCATTGCGCTGGGCTGGAGATCCAGCTGCAGAAACTGCGCCACACCACTGTTGGGCCCGATGCCGCCATCGCTGAGACCGAGCCAGCGGGAGAGGGTGTCTGTGCTGCTGAGATCAAACAGGCCGTAGCGCAGGCTCAGCTCCGGGCTGGCGTGGGCCGTCACCACACCGCCAAAGGCGGTGTAGGGGTTGATCGGTAGGCCGGCCACCGTGATGTTGAGCGTGTTGTTGAAGGCCGAGTGCACGTAGTTGCCGAGCACCGGCACTTCCACAAAATCGGGATTGATCGGCAGGATGCCGGCCTTCACGTTGAGCCAGCCTTCACCGTGCTGCCGTTGGATGGCGATTTCCGAGAGGTAAAAGCCCGCTGGGTAGGCCACCTGCTGCAGCGGGAACAACGCCCCGATGGCGTTGTTGTAGTAGGCATCGCCGGCGTCGTGATTCACATCGACGCTCAGCTGCCAGTGGTCCCATTCACGCCAGCTGGAACTGGCTTTGTTGAGGCCTGAACTGAGATTGAGGCTGAGGGTTCCCTGTTGGATCCAGCTGCCGGCTGAGCGCTCCCCACCCAGGGGATTGAACAGCGGTTCGGCCGTCACGCTCAGCTCCAGCTCCAGCCAGTCGGGCAGTTGCAGCAGCTCCTGCAGGCTGGGCCAGGGATCGCTGAGCGAAATCGGCTCGGCTAGGGGTTCTGGAGGTTGCTCTGGCAGTGGATCGGCTGCGGCGCCACCAGCCGTGCTGGTCAGCGCCAACGCTGCGATCAGGCCCAAAACGCGATGTCGCCGCCGCCAAGGCATGGCTGGGCCCTCAGTCCGGCCACAGGATCTGTCCTGCGGCCGGATTTGGCAACCACCAGGGCCGAGAGATCAGCCCTTCTTGGCGCGGCCTTTGCCTTTGGCAGGGGCGGCCTCAGCCTGAGCAGCGGCCTGAGGCACCGGCGCCAGTTCCCCTTCGCCACTCACCACCACGCTCACCACGCGGCCGCCCTGGCGGATCACGCGCTGCAGCGCCTCATTCATGCGGCTGAAGGGCACGCGGGTGGTGTAAGCGCCGTGGCGCACGAAGCGGTTGTTGGCGATGCCGGTGGCGGTGATCGTCACCACCCGGCTGCCGTCGCCGGCGGCACCGGCGCTCGGGCTCGACACCAGCAGCTCCTGGCTGCGGAAGCCATAGGCCGGGGTGCCATCGATGCGGCGGGCGGAGCTCAGCTCGGCCACCGGCAGCTCGCTGCTGCCCGATGTGGCGGCGCGGAAGGGGCCATCGGTGCTGATGTGGGCGTAGCGGCTGGCAGCCGACACCGCCACGGGCACAGGCCGGTTTTGATGGAGAGCACGGCCCAGCTTGAACTGGGTGCCGCTGCCATCACCCTTCACCGAGGCGGCCGCACCGCGGGCCAGCTGCATCAGCCAGCTGAACTGGCGGCCTTCATGGCCGGCGGCGTAGTTCCAGCCGTGCAGATGGGGCACGGTGTCGTTGCCGAAATTGCGGTTGTATTCGGCGCTGTCGAGATAGGAATCAATCTCGGCGTCGTAGCCCTGCTCCTGCAGGATTGTGAAGTGGTGCAGCATCTCCTCTTTGTTTTGAGGAGCGCGGCCGAGCAGGTGCTTGTGGTTGAGCTCGATGAACCGATAGGGATTGCAGTTCTCAAAGAAGCGTGAGCGATACAAGGCACTCTTGGCCACGGTGCGCACCAACTCGCGCACATTCAGGTAGCCGTTGCGGAACAGCGATTCGGCGCCATCGAGCCGCTCGTTGGTCATCAGATACTGCCCGCCCAGCACCTGCTGATACACCGCGCGGATGATCGCGTTCTGGTCATCGTTGGAGGCGTGCGGCCGGTGTTCTTTGCGTTGGCCGGCGGCAAAACGCTCGATGCCCAGGGCAGGTGCTTGAACGAGAGCGATAACGTTCGGGCTGGCAGGGGTGAACTAGCCGGACCGTAGGGGCATTGTGTGCGGTTGTCTGCGAAACGTTGCGAGCTCTTTACGCCGCTGCTAGCGCGTCACCCGTGGCTGGATCAGAGCGGGCCTGGGTTGGGATGAATTTCATCGAGAACCTGCCCACTGGCGCACACGGTGCGGCACGTGCGTTGTTCCTGGCGGCTCAGTTTGCGGGCTGCGATGTAAGCCAACAGAGGATTGGGGTAGGTCTTGCTGGTGTTCCAGCTGCCATCGGTGGCCTGCATCACAACCTGGGTTTGCACGGCTCACGGCCTCCTGCGATCCAACGGGCCGGACCTTATGGAGCGGCGTGACACCCTTCGGGTAACAGGGGCTACCGATTTCGGATTATCTTCCGATTTGCGGCTGGCAGGGGTTGGCCCGCTGCAGTTGTTCGGCGATCTGTTGGCAGCGGGTGCCGGCGCGCAACTGCGGTTCAGAGCTGCGCACTTCGAGTTGGGCTTCGCGGGAGCGGCTGCAATTCCAGGAGGCCAGCACGGTGACCCGCTGGGCCATAGGCAGCCCGCAGTTGGGGCGATCGGCGGCCAAGACCTGGCTGGCGCTGCTCACATGGGGGTCGATCACCAGCCCAAGTTGCTGCAGCGGTTCAGCCAGAGCATCAAGGAGAGCATCGCTGTCCACGCTGGTAATCCAGGAAAACAGGGCCATCCCACGCGTCGAGCTTGGGCATAGTTAACGACGCGCTGCAGGGTGCATCAAGTGCTTTTCGGCACAGAATGACTAAGACAACGTAAAAGTCTTAGTGCGTTCTGCTGGAGATGTGCCACAGAAGTTGTTCACCGGCATGGAAGGGCACCAGTCGGCTGGGCTCCGCCGTGCCATTGGCCAATTCCAGGATTGCTGGCAGGCCGGGGGCCTCGGGATCGGGGTCGCGCCGCTCCAGGGTGATGCGGCCTGGGTTGAGCGGCAGGCCGTAGAACCGCGGGCCGTTCAGACTGGCGAACGCTTCCAGGTGCTCCAGGGCGTTCTCCTCGTCAAACACCTGGGCGTAACTCTCGATGGCGTAGGGCGCGTTGTAGATGCCGGCGCAACCGCAGCTGCTCTCTTTGGCATGGCGCAGGTGAGGGGCTGAATCGGTGCCCAGGAAAAATTTGGAGTTGCCGGAGGTGGCGGCTTGCCGCAACGCCAGGCGGTGCAGCTCGCGCTTGGCCACCGGCAGGCAATACATGTCGGGCCGCAAGCCTCCTTGGAAGAGGGCGTTGCGGTTGATGTGCAGGTGGTGCGGGGTGATGGTGGCGCCCAGGTTGCTCGGCCCCGCCTCCACGAACTGCACGGCTTCTGTGGTGGTGATGTGCTCGAGCACCACCTTCAAGCCCGGATGGCGCTCCAACAGGGGCTTGAGGTGCCGCTCGATGAACACCGCTTCCCGGTCGAAGATGTCAACGGCGGGATCGGTCACTTCCCCGTGAATCAACAGGGGCATGCCGATGCGCTCCATGCAGCTGAGCACCGGCGTGATGTGGGTCAGATCGCGCACGCCGGCATCGGAGTTTGTGGTGGCGCCGGCCGGGTAGAGCTTCGCGGCGGTGAACACGCCCGCTGCAAAGCCATGCTCCAGTTCCTCTGGAGCGATGGTTTCGGTGAGATAGGCCGTCATCAACGGTGTGAAACCGGCCGCTGCCTCCGCTCCGGCGCTGCGCTCCAGGGCCTGCAGGATGCGATCGCGGTAGGCGCTGGCCTGAGCCACCGTGGTGATCGGCGGTTTGAGGTTGGGCATCACGATCGCCCGCGCAAACTGGGCGGCGGTGTGTCCCACTACGGCCTGCAGCAGCGCCCCATCGCGCAGGTGCACGTGCCAGTCGTCGGGCGTGCGGATCGTGAGGGTCTGGCGGGACGGTGCTGCGGCCATCGCGTTGAAGCCCTGCTGCGGCGGTGCCTTTAGTTTCGGTGTTGATGGAGCCTGCAGGCCGCAGCAAGTGGATCCGGGTGGCTGGCTGGAGCGCTGAGCAGGTCAGAGCGGCACTGCTTGCACCTGCTGGGTGAGCAGCAGATTGAGGATCTCCTGCAGGGGCATCGGTTTCGCCAGCAGATAGCCCTGTCCCCAGTGGAATCCCTGGCGCTGCAGCCATTGGCGTTGCGCCTCAGTTTCCACACCTTCGGCGGTGGTGTGCAGCTCCAGGGCGTCCGCCATCGCCTGAATCACTTCGAGGATGCGGTTGCTTGGTTGCTCGGGTGCATCCAGCAATTTCACAAAGCTCATGTCCACCTTGAGGCTGTGGAAGGGGAAGCGGTTCAGGCGGCTGAGCGAGGAGTAGCCGGTGCCGAAATCATCGATCGCCAGGAACACCCCGCGTTGGTGCAGGTGCTGCAGCGTGCGCGCGATCTCCGCCTCCGGTTGCTGCAGGTTCACCTCGAGCATTTCCAGTTGCAGCTGCCAGTTCTGGGGCAGTGGCTCGGCGTCGATCAGTGCGAACAGGTTTTGCAGCAGCGCCGGGCTTTCGAGCAGGGCACCGGAGAGATTGAGGCTCAACAGCATCGGCCGCTGCGGCTGCACCCGGGCCATCACATGGCTGGCGGCGATCGCTTGGCGGATCATCTGCAGATCCAGCTCTCCCAGGAGCTCAGCGCGCTCGGCGGCCTCCAGAAACAGGCTCGGCAGCAACAGTTCGCCATCGCTGCGGCGCCAGCGGGCCAGGGCCTCCACGCCCATCACCTCCCGGGTTTTGAGGTCGAACAGGGGTTGGAAGTGGGGCTCGAGCTGCCCCTGGCTGAGACCGGCGCGCAGTTCCGATTCCAGCTGCAGATCCTGTTGGGCCTGGATGCGGCTGGCCAGGTCGATGCAGCTGTAATGGCTGCCTGGGCGGCGAGCCGCGTTGCGCAGGGCAATGGCGGCATCACTGAGCAGGTCATGGGCGTTGCTGTAGTTGCCCTGCACCAACGCGGCCCCCACGGCCACTTGTGAACTCAGCAGTTGCTGGGCCACGCCGATCGGCTGCTGCAGCTGTTCGGTGATCGCTGCCGCCTGGCTGCAGAGCTGCTCCTCGGTGGCGGTGAAGGGGGTGAGCATCAGCCATTCCTGCTCGTTCAGTTCGCAGCAGCTGGCGTTGTCGGGCAGCAGCGCCGCCAGTCGCTCCAGCTGTTCGCTGCGCAGGGCGTTGGCGCTGGCCTCCCCCAGGGCATTGGCGATGCGGCGCAGCTCCTTGAATTCCAGGCGCATCAGCCCGAAGCAAGCCTGGCTGCTCTGGCTGAGCATCAGCTCCACCATGGAGATCAACTGCTCCTTGCTGGTGAGCAGCTGGTGGAGGCGAGCTGGTGGCGCGGGCGACAGCGCTTCCGGCGTTGCCGGTTGCGTGGCCTGGACGAGCAGCTGCCCCTGGCGCTTCAGTTCCATCTGGCGAACCGCCAGCCGGGCCAGCCGCTCCAGCGCCTGAATCTGGCTGTCGTTTAACTGGCGGGGCTGCTGATCCACGGCGCAGAGGCTGCCGAG
>VGPP01000112.1 GCA_016882585.1 Cyanobacteria bacterium M_surface_7_m2_037 | reverse complement strand
CGGCTCAAGGTGAGGTGATGGGGCCAGCGCGGTTCACCGGCCTGGCGGAGCAAGGCCTTGAGTTGGTGGTGGGCCCGCGCTTCCAGCATCGTGAAAGCGTAGGAAGCTGGCCTGAAGCCACTGTTCACAGATGACATCCAGCCAAGGGGAGTCCGGCCTGGGTCCTGGCGCCCTGCGCGAGCGGCCTGTGGGGCTGGTGGGGCTGGGGCTGATCGGCGGTTCATTGGGGCTGGATCTGCAGGCCGCCGGCCACGAGGTGCGGGCCCTGGTGCACCGCGCAAGCACCGCTGAACGAGCGCGCGAGCGGCAGCTGGCCCAACGGATCGACACCGATCCCGCGGTGCTGCAGGGCTGCGGCCTGATCGTGCTGGCCCTGCCCCTCGATCGGCTGCTCGATCCACCGGCGGAGCTGCTGGCGGCTCTTCCGCCGGATGCGGTGATCACTGATGTGGGCTCGGTGAAGCAGCCGGTGCTGGAGCGCTGGCAGCCGCTGCACCCACGCTTCGTGGCCAGCCATCCGATGGCGGGCACGGCCGAGGCCGGCGTGGAAGCGGGCTTAATCGGCTTGTTTGCCGGGCGTCCTTGGGTGGCCACTCCCTGCAGCACCACCGACCCAGCCGCTCTGGCGCTGGTGCAGGAGCTGGCTGCCGTGGTGCAGGCGCAGTGGCTCTGCTGTGAAGCCTCTGCCCACGATCGGGCCGTGGCGTTGATCTCCCACATGCCGGTGCTGGTGAGCGCCGCGCTGCTGGAGGCGGCGGAACAGGGCGGCCGCGCCGCCGGTGCCGAGGCCCTGGTGCGCCAGCTGGCCTCCAGCGGCTTCGCCGACACCAGCCGCATCGGCGGCGGCAACCCCGAGCTCGGGGCGCTGATGGCGCGCTGCAACCGGGAGGCTGTGCTGCAGGCGATCGCGCACTACCGCGAGCACCTGGCCGAGCTGGAAACCCTGGTGGAGCAGGAAGCCTGGCCAGCCCTGCAGCAGCGGCTGCAGCACTGCCAGGCGCTGCGGCCGGAGTTTCTCTAACAACGCAGCACTGGGATCCGGCGTCTACGCCGCGAGCCGGAGTTCGCGGCCGCTGGCGGCGAGCAACTGCCGGCAGGCGGTAAAGGCCGAGAGGCTCACCCCCGCTGTGCCCTCCCCCGGATAGATCGCATCGCCGCAGAGCCACAGCCCAGCCAGCGGCGTGCGGCTGGCCAAACCGAAGGGACCAAACCGGCTCGGGTGCTGTCCCAGCCCCCCCACAAACCCGAAGGGCCGGCCGGTCCAGCCAGCGAAACCGCGCGGGGTGGCCAGCTCCACATGCAGGAACTGCTCCGGGCGCAGGCCCAATAGCCGCTGCAACCCCGCCTGAATCCCCGCCAGCGCCTGTTGCTTGCGCTCCTGATAGGCGGGCTCAGGTAGCCCAAACCAGGGCCGAGCCGGCGTGAACACGCTGGCGATCAGCGTGGCCTGACCTGCAGGGGCGCGGCCATCGCCCTCGGCGCTGATCGATAGGAACAGGTTGCCGGGATCCCCCCACTCCAGCTGGGCATGGAGCCCCAGATGGGAGGGGAGGGCAGCACGCGGCACCGCGCCATACAGCACCAGAGCACCGGAGGGATCCGGGAAGGCTTCAATCCGCTGGCGATAGCGCTGGGGCAGGTTTTCACCCAGGAGATCGGGCAGCAGCTGAGGCGGCAGGGTGTTCACCACCTGCTCGGCCTCGAGCACAAACGGACGTTGGCCGGCCACCACACCCTCCAGCCGCCAGCCACCGGCTGCAGGGCTGAGCCTCTGGAGGCGATGGCGCAGCCGCAACCGGCCGCCGGCCTGGAGAAAAGCCTGCTCCAGCGCGGAGCTGAGCACTTGCATTGAACCCTGCAGGTGCCAGAGCCCCAGGGGTGCCTGGGCCATGGCCAGCACCGTGGCGCCATAAAGGGCAGCGGTGCGATCGGCGGGCTCCTGGGAATAGAGCTTCAGCTGCAGATCGAGAAAGCGCCGCAGGCGCTGATCGCTGGCGCAGCCGCAGAGGCTGAGCAGATCAGCCACCGTGGCGCCCACCAGCACACCGCTGGCGATGCTGGCCGGCCCTACAGCCCCGAGCAGCTGGCGCAGATCCCAGAGGCTGCGCGGCGGCAGCACCGGATCGCGGCCGGCGAAGGCCCAGTTGCTCTGGTGCAGCCAGGCGCAGAGCTGCCAGAAGCGTTCGCTGCCGGGGAACTGCCGCTGCCGTTCCTGCTGCCAGTGCGCCGGATCGCGCCAGAGCGCAATGGGCGCAGCCTCGCCAGCCAGCTGCACACTGCAGCCCGGATCCAGCGGGGTGGCCTGGGGCAGCGGCAAGCCGAAATGGCGGAACAGCCGCTCATGGATCCCGCCCGGCTCAAAGCCCGCCACCTGGGTGGCGCCCACATCAAAGGTGTAGGGCCCGCGGCGGAACGTGCCGGCGCAGCCACCTGTCTGGCTGTGGGCCTCCAGCAGCTCCACCTGGAGCCCCTCGGCGGCGAGCAAGGCTGCAGCGGTGAGGCCGGCGATGCCGCCCCCCACCACCGCCACATCACAACGGCTCAACATCGGGGCATGCTGGCAGCGCGCGCGTTGGGAGTGGCCATGCAGCAGCAGGTGATGGCGCGCTGGCTGGCGCAGCAGGGGCTGGAGCTGGCGGCGATGCAACCGGTGGGGGGCGGCTGCATCCACCGCGCCTGGCGGCTGGAGCTGCGCGATGGCAGCCAGCGTTTTGCCAAAACCAATCGCGCCGCGCTGATGCCCGTGCTGGAGGCGGAAGCCGACGGGCTAGCCGCCCTGGCCGCGGCCACGCAACGCGATCTCACCGCTGCGCCACGTCCCGCGATTCCCGAACCACTGGCCCTGGCGGAGCTCGAGGGGGAAGCCGTGTTGCTGCTGAGCTGGCTGGAGCTGGGGGGCAGCAGCCAGCAGGGCTGGCGGGAGTTGGGCCAGGGCCTCGCCCGGCTGCACCGCAGCAGCCTGGGCAGCGGCGATGGCCGCTTCGGCTGGCACCAGAGCAACTTCATCGGCTCCGGCCCGCAACACAACGGCTGGCGCGGCAGCTGGGCCGCTTTCTTCAGCGAACAGCGCCTGGGTGTTCAGCTGGAGCTGGCCGCAGCCGCAGGACGGGCCTTACCCGAGGCGCGCGCCCTACTTGAACAGGTGCCGCACTGGTTAGCAGCCCATGAACCGGAGGCCTGCCTGGTGCATGGCGATCTGTGGAGCGGCAACGCCGGCCTACTGATCGGCGGCGGCAGCGCCTTATTTGATCCAGCGGTATCCCGATCCGATCGGGAGGTGGATCTGGCAATGGCGCGGCTGTTTGGCGGGTTCCCTGCGGCCTTCTTCGAGGGCTATGAGCAGGAATGGCCCCTACCCGCCGGACACCGGCAACGGGTGGATCTGTACAACCTGTACCACCTGCTCAATCACGCCAACCTCTTCGGCGGCGGGTACTGGCCACAAAGTGCCGCCAGCATCCTGGCGCTGCTGCGCCAGTGGAGCTGACGGCTGGGTGCGGGCTCAGCCCAGGTATTCCTTCCGCAGGGTCTGAACCTTGGTGATCACCGCCGAGCGCTTGTCGCTGGTGGTGAGGTTCTGCCAGCTCCACTGGCCCACCACCACCAGGCCCAGCAGCTCGAGCAGGCCGGGCACCACGGGCAGCAGGTTGATGGTGTCGATCACGCCCTTGATCAGGATCTGGGCCACGATCACCACCACCAGCACGCCCACACCCTTGCCGATGCGGCCCATCTGGCTCCAGTCGACCTTGTCGAGGGTTTCGTTCACCTTGCTCAGCACTTCGCTGTAGCGCTCACTGAAGCTGGCGCCGGCGTCGTCTGCAGCAGGGCTGGCCTGATCCTTGAGGTCGGGGGTCTCGACGGTCATCGGCCAGACATTGAATTATTACTTCGCCATAAGGTATCCGGGTGCGTGCACCAACGCCAGAGCGCCTGCAGTTCGATGGGCATTGCCTGATCGTTCTGGAGCGCACGCTGCGGGCAGCAGAGCCGGAGGAGGGCTGCGCTCTTCTACTGGGCGCCCGCGAGGGCTCAACCCTGCGGGTGCAATCGATCTGGCCCTGCCGCAATGTGTGGCAACCCGCGCAGGAGAGGCCGCAACGCTTCAGCCTCGACCCGCGGGAGCAGCTGCTGGCCCAGCGCTGGTGCCGCAGCCGCGGCCTCACGGTGCTGGGCGCCGCCCACAGCCACCCCAGCAGCGCGGCCGTGCCCTCCAGCACCGATCGAGCGCTGTGCGTGGGGCCCACGCTGATGCTGATCCGCAGCGGCCTGGCGCAAAGCCAACCCGCCCTGCGCGCCTGGTGGATCCCAGACTGCGATGGCGCCGATGAAGCCAGTGGCGCTGCACTTCCGCCCCCCATCGAGCTGCGCATCGAGGGGGACGCGCCAACGCCTGGGTCCGGGCATTTGGGAGAGTAGGGAGCTGGACAGCGTTTCGCTCGCCCCATGCTTCCCCCCGACACCACCGGCATCGAGCTCAGCCCCGATGAGGTGGCCCGCTTTGCGCGCCACCTGATCCTGCCGGAGGTGGGCATGGAAGGGCAGAAGCGCCTCAAGGCCTCCTCGGTGCTGTGCGTGGGCACCGGCGGCCTCGGCTCACCGCTGCTCCTTTATCTGGCTGCTGCCGGCGTAGGCCGGATCGGCATCGTGGATTTCGATGTGGTGGATCACTCCAACCTGCAGCGGCAGGTGATCCACGGCACCAGCTGGGTGGGCAAGCCCAAGATCGAATCGGCCAAGGCGCGCATCCTCGAGATCAACCCCCACTGCCAGGTGGATCTCTACGAAACGGCGCTCACCAGTGAGAACGCCCTGGAGATTGTTCGCCCGTACGACATCGTCTGCGACGGCACCGACAACTTCCCCACCCGCTACCTGGTGAACGACGCCTGCGTGCTGCTGGGCAAGCCCAACGTGTACGGCTCGATCTTCCGCTTTGAAGGCCAGGCCACGGTGTTCAACCTCGATGCCGAAAGCCCCAACTACCGCGACCTCTTCCCCGAACCGCCGCCGCCGGGCATGGTGCCCTCCTGCGCCGAAGGCGGCGTGGTGGGCGTGCTGCCCGGAATCATCGGCGTGATCCAGGCCACCGAGGCCGTGAAGATCATCACCGGCATCGGCACCACCCTCAGCGGCCGCCTGCTGCTGTTTGATGCCCTGGGCATGAAGTTCCGCGAGCTCAAACTGCGGCCCAACCCCGAGCGCCCGGTGATCGAGAAACTGATCGACTACCAGGAGTTCTGCGGCGTGGGCGGCAGCGCTCCGGGCCAGGAGGAAGCCGGTGCGGTGGAGAGCATCAGCGTGACGGAGCTCAAGGCCCTGCTCGATGGCGACACCTCTGGCCTTGTGCTGATCGACGTGCGCAATCCGCCCGAAGCGGAGATCGGTGTGATCCCGGGCGCCGAACTGATCCCCCTCGATCAGATCGAAAACGGAACGGCAGTGGAGCGAATCAAACAGCTGGCAGCCGGCAAAACGCTCTACGCCCACTGCAAGCTGGGCGGCCGCAGCGCCAAGGCCCTGATCGCCCTCAAGCGCCACGGCATCGAAGGCATCAATGTGGCCGGCGGCATCGACGCCTGGAGCCAAGACGTGGATCCAAGCGTGCCCCGCTACTGAGTGGGATCCAGGCAACGGGATCCAGCCATGACCATCCGCCCGGGCTCAGACCCGGGCTTTTTGCTGGCCGTTGTTCTCTGCAGGCCGTTGTTTGCTGGAGCTCAATAATCCACGCCGC
>VGPP01000111.1 GCA_016882585.1 Cyanobacteria bacterium M_surface_7_m2_037 | reverse complement strand
ATTCGCTGTCGTCGATCGAGAAGCGTTTGCCGGCCAGGTGGAACACGTGGCGCTTGTCGCTTTCGTTGAACCAGAGGATGCCCTTAGCGCGGAACACACCAGCGGGCAGCTGGTTGTCGAGGAAGTTTTGGAACTTGCGCAGGGCAAAGGGGCCTTCGCTGCTGAAGGAGAGCGAGGTAAAGCCTTCGATCGCCAGGTGATCGGGGTTGCCGTGGCTGTGGTCGTGGCCGTGGGCATGGCCGTGGTCGTGTTCGCAATGGCCGTGGTCGTGATCGCAGCTGCTGTGATCGTGATGGTCGTGGGCGTGTGCATGCTCGTGGTTGTGGTCGTGGTCATGCACGCAGTGGCCATGGTCGTGGTCGCAGTCGTCGTGGTTCTGCTCCGCGGCCACCTTGTCGCTTTCAAACAAGCCCACGCTCAGCAGCAGCGGCAGGCTCACATCGCCTTTCACCGAGCGCAGGATGCGGGCATCGGTTTTGATCTCCCGCAGCCGTGCCTCCACCTCCGTGAGCCGTTCCTCGCTCACCAGGTCGCACTTGTTGAGCAGCAGGATGTCGCCATACACCACCTGGGCACGGGCGACTTCGCCGTCGAGGATCTCATCGCTGAAGTTCTCGGCATCGATCAGCGTGATGATCGAGTCGAGGCGCGTGTCATCGCGCAGATCGCTGCCTAGGAAGGTCATCGCCACGGGCAGTGGGTCGGCGAGGCCGGTGGTTTCCACCACCAGGTAGTCCACCGGGTCTGGGCGATCCAGGATGCGATACACCGCATCGAGCAGCTCGTCATTGATGGAGCAGCAGATGCAGCCGTTGCTCAGCTCCACCATGTCTTCGCCGGTGGCGATGATCAGATCGTTGTCGATGCCGATCTCGCCGAATTCGTTCACCAGCACCGCCGTTTTCACACCCTGCTGGTTGCTGAGGATGTGGTTGAGCAGCGTGGTTTTGCCGGCTCCCAGGAATCCGGTGAGGATGGTTACAGGCAGTGGCCCATGGGCCTGAGCTGCTGTCTCCGATGCGGAGGTGGTCCGAGGGGAAGTCACACTCATGCTGGCGCGGTGCCGCGTCGCTGGCTGCAGCCAGTCTGATGCCCGAGCTGGCCGGGTGGTTCCCCGCGCTGTGGCGAGCTGCTGCTCAGAAGCGCAGGCTCGTTTTGATCAGCCCGCCCAGCTGATGGAAGCTCCGGCCTTCAGGGGTGTCACCGCCGAGGGGACGACTCAGGTAAAACAGCGCTGGGGTGAGGGTGATGTTGTCCGAAAGCTGGACTTTGTACCACCACTCCCACACAACGTTTCCATCGTTGGGTGTGTCGCCGCCCACCAGAGCCGTGGCAAAGGTGGGTTGCCCCATCCCGATACCGAAGGTGTTGCCTTGTTGCAAGGCGTCGTTCCACTGCAGGCCCACGCTCCAGGCCTGACTGACCCTCACCAGGCCGTCAGCATTCACGCTGCGGTCGTAGGAGGTGAAATTGGCACCCCAGCCCATATTGATTGAGGGAATCCAGCTGGTGTATGTCGGTTGCCAGTAACCGCCGATTCCCAATCCAGATGTGTTGCCTGGATTGGTCAAGCTTCTCAGCGTGAAGTTGGTGCCATAAGGGATCAGGCCGTTGCCATTTTGTAGGTAAGAGTAAGTGGCTGCAATGGCCCAGTTTTGGCCGCTGTACCCCACCTGGGCAGTGGCTGTGCTGCCTGATTGTGGATTGCCGATTCCACCATCGCTGGGATTGCCCTCGTAGCCGTTTACGGCGATGTAGCTGGCGCTGATGGCGAATCCTTTGGATTGCCACCACAGGCCAGCCCCAGCTCCAACTGCCAGGTTGATGGCACCAATGGATCCGCCGAAGCTCAGTAGATCGAGTACGGATTCCTTGGGATAATTGGTGGGCCAGATGGCCAGTGTTGTGTCCTGTTCAACGCGGCTTCCCAGCGTGACCATGAAATCACCAATTGGAAACTGGTAGTACATCCGGTTGACAGCAAGCCTGCCCGGCTGATCTCCTTCCTGGAACGCAACCTCCAGCTGAGACAGTGTGCTTGGTCCGGCGCCGCCAAAGCTATTGGTGCTCACGTCGAAGTTGCCAGATCGCAGCCGGATCCTTAAAAGATCTTTGCCGGTGAAGCTGGTGTCCAGCACCATGCGGTTGTCATAGTTGAATGTGGTGGCGCCAAACGTCTTGCGGCACTCATGGAGGAGCGAGGTGTCGCTCCCGCCGAATTGGTTGCCTCCCATAACAAAGGTTGCTTGGACCGATAATCGCGTGGTTGGTGAAAATGTTGTGGCTTCCAGGAGTTTCGCTCGAGCTTCGATGGCATCCAAGATCTGTTGGAGCGAAGCCGCTTCATGTTGTTCTTTGATCAGGCTTGGCGCCTTGAGTAGGCTGCTGCTCGCCTCCTCAGCTCTGGCGGCTGCGCTGCCTGTGATGATCCCGATCAACATCAGGCCGCTGTGGCAGCAGGCCATGAAGCTGGCAGCAGCGCGGAATCGGTTGGGTTTTGGTTGCCGCGTCATTGGCGGGCAAGGAAGCTGCGCAGCCTCTCACTTGTGGGATTGGAGAACACATCAGCGGGGTCGCCCTGTTCTTCAATCAGGCCATCATTGAAAAACACCACACGATTCGAAACTTCGCGGGCAAAGCGCATTTCGTGGGTCACCACAAGCATGGTCATGCCTGATTCCGCCAGCATGCGCATCACCTGCAACACTTCGCCAACCAATTCCGGATCGAGCGCGCTGGTGGGTTCATCGAACAACATCACCGCTGGATTCATGCAGAGGCTTCGCGCAATGGCGACCCGTTGTTTCTGTCCACCCGAGAGCTGGCCGGGGTAGGCATCGCATCGATGGGCCAGACCAACCTGGCTGAGGTGATGCCGGGCTCGTTCCTCGCACTCTGCTATGGGCAGTTCAAGAACCTTGCGCGGCGCGAGCACCAGATTTTCCAGCACGGTCAGGTGCGGAAACAGATTGAATTGTTGGAATACCATGCCAACGCTGATGCGCAGCTGGCGTAACTCGCGCCAATTCACTGATAGGCCTGCTACCTCGCGCCCCATGACGCGCAGCGAGCCTCGATCGAAGCCCTCAAGCCGGTTCAGGCAACGCAGGAAGGTGCTTTTGCCGCACCCGGATGGCCCGATGATCGAGAGCACATCACCCGGATTCACCGTGATGCTGACGCCACGCAGCACCTTCAGATTTCCATAGCTTTTATGGAGATCATGGCACTGCAGCACGGGTTCGGCCGCTTGTGCTCTCATCATGGGGTCAGCGGGGCAGCACCACGGGTATGGCCAGTCGGCCTGAAGGCATTCTGCGTCGGTTGTGTCGCCGTTGGCCAGCCTGGCTGATGGCCTTGGCTGGCTGCCTGGCCATCGCATGGCATGGTTGGGCTGGAGCAGTCGCGGCTACCCCCTGGCGTGTAGGCACGGATCCCACGTTCCCTCCTTTCGAGTTTCGAGAGACGCAATCAGGCCGGATTACGGGTTTTGATATTGATCTGATGGAAGCCATCGGTCAGCAGTCCGGGCACACGATCGAGTGGGTGCCATTGCCATTTGATGGTTTGATTCCGGCCCTGCAGGCTCGCAGCGTGGATGCGGCTATCAGTGCGATGACGATCACCGCCGAGCGAGCTCGAGCCATCGATTTCAGCAGGCCCTATTTCAGAGCGGGTCAGGCGATTGTGGTCAAAGATGGCGCACCGAACTACGACAATCTTTCAGAGCTCAAAGGGCTTCGCATCGCAGTACAAATCGGCACAACGGGAGCGGTTGAGGCCAGTAAGGTGCCCGATGCACGTGTGAGCAGTTTCGACTCCACTCCTCTTGCACTGCAGGAGCTGGCCAATGGCAATGCCGATGCGGTTGTGAGCGATGTTCCTGCCATCCTCTATGCCATTGATCAGGCCAAGCTCACGGGATTACATATTGCAGGTGAGCATCTCAGCACGGAGTATTACGGCATCGCTCTGCCCCTCAATTCACCGATTGCTCCTGCCATTAATCAGGCTCTAGATCGTCTGATCAAAACCGGCCGTTATGGCGAGCTGTATCAACAGTGGTTTGCGGCTGATCCTCCCGTTTTGCCGGAGCAGGCGCCGGCTGTTGGGAAGTTGGCTTCTCCCTTGGCTGGTTTTGATTGGCCATTGCTGTTCAGAAATCTGTTCAAGGGAGCGGCGATCACGCTGATGCTCACGGCACTCTCCTTTGGCTTTGGTTTGTTCGGCGGTGCGGGGCTGGCTGTTCTGCTCCAGACCCCTTGGCGACTGGTTCATGGTCTCTGTCGGATTTATATCGATTTCTTCCGCGGCACCCCGATGCTGGTGCAGCTGTTTCTGATCTATTTCGGTTTGCCTGCTTTGCTGCAGAGCATGGAGGTGCCATTCACGATCAATCGGCTTGCTGCGGCAGTGACCGCCCTCAGTTTGAATGTGGCGGCCTATCTGGCTGAAACCCTGCGCAGTGGTATCGAATCGATTGACCGTGGCCAGTGGGAAGCTGCGGATGCCCTCGGGCTCAGCCCTTTTGAGCGGATGCGTTTCGTGATTGCCCCGCAGGCTCTGCGACGGGTGCTGCCACCGCTGGCCAATGAGTTCATTACCTTGATCAAAGACACCAGCCTGGCAGCCGTGATCGGTTTTGATGAGCTGTTCCGCCAAGGCCAGCTGATGGTGGCCACCACCTACAGAGCCTTTGAGATCTACATCGCCGTTGCTCTGGTGTATTTGCTGATGACCACTACGGCCTCCCTTCTGTTCAAACGCTTGGAGGCCCGCTGGCACGTGCCAGCTTGATCAGAAGTGAAAGCTGGTTTTGATCAGCCCGCCCAGCTGATTGAAGCCCTTGCCCTCTGGTGTATCCCCTCCAAGCGGTCGGCTCAGATAGAACAGCGCAGGGGTGACAGTGATGTTGTCCGTCAGCTGGACCTTGTACCACCACTCCCAGACGTAGTTGCTGCCATTGGGGGTGTCGCCGCCCTTGAGGCGGGTGGCAAACGGTGCCTGGCCTACGGCCATCCCCAAGGCATTGCCCTGCATCAAGGCATCCTCCCATTGCAGGCCCACGCTCCAGGATTGGCTGGTGCTCACCAGGCCCTGATCGTTCACGGTGCTGTTGTAGTTGGTGCTGTTGATGCCCCAACCAGCGCTGATGGAGGGGATCCAGCCGCTTTCAGCTGGCTGCCAGTAAGCGCTCAGGCCAAAGGCTGAGGTGTCGCATGGATTCTGGAAGCTGTCGAGGGCAAAGTTGGTGGCGTAAACAAACAGATCGTTGGCATTCTGGATGTAGGAGTAGGTGGCCACAAGCCCCCACTGCTCCGCGGTGTAGCCGATCTGCACCGTGCCGGTGCCACCGGCGCCATCGGTGGCGATGCCACCCTCATTGGGATTGCCGTTATTGCCATGTGCCGCCACGTAGTTGGCACTGATGGCAAAGCCATTCTTCTGCCACCACACACCGGCGCCGGCGCCGAGGTTTTTGTTGTAGGCCCCCGGTGCACCGCCGAGGGTGAGCACGTCGAGCACTGTTTCAGCCGGGTACACGCTTGGCCAGATGGCGAGCATGTCCTCCTGGCCCACGCGGCCACCCAGGGTGAAGGTGAAGTCACCCAGGGGTAACTGATAAAAGAGACGGTCAATGCCCACCACGTTCGGGCCACCCTCTTCCTGGACAGCTACCTCCAGCTGTGAGAGACCGCTGGGGCCGGCGCCACCAAAGCTGTTGTGATCTCCATCAAAGTTGCCACT
>VGPP01000110.1 GCA_016882585.1 Cyanobacteria bacterium M_surface_7_m2_037 | reverse complement strand
TGAGCGTGAGGTTGATGAAGCCTGGGCCGGCAATCTGCGGCTCCAGGCAGAGCTCGGCGAACACCGGATCCGCCTTGAGCTGCTCCACGACCGCCTCGGCGATCTTGCGCGGCGGCTGGCCGAGGGGCTTAGCAAGCGGCAAGGCTCCGTTGGCCTGGAAGTCGCCGAATTCCGGTTTACTGGCGGGGGCCAGCTGGGGATCGAGGCTGCGCTCTGCTGCCCGGGCTTCGGCCGCCGCATCCGGGAATGCCCGCTCCATCGCCGCTTGCAGCTGGGCTTCCAGGGTTTCGGCAATGCGCAGCATGGAATCACCCACCACCCCCAGGGGCGGCCTTCAAGGTGATGTGATCATCCCCCTTGAAGCTGCCGGCGCAGGTCGGCCAGGGTGAGCGCATCAAGGCCGTAGCCCCGCAAGGTGGTCTCCAATGCGGCCACTCGCTCTTCGGCCGGCAGATGAGCCACCCCCTGCCACACCGTGCTGCCGATCGGCCCAATCAGCTGCAGCAGCAACTGTTCGCCATCCACGGCCGCCGGCTCGGGCTCGACTGGACCAACAGACACCGTGGGGGCTTCGATCGACAGGCCTGGGGCAGCGGGCTCCTGCTCCAGCTGCTCGAGAAGGGCCGCAACAGCGGATTCCGGCACATTGGCCTGGCGCAACAGCTCCCCTAACCGCTGGGGGGCGGCCTGATCCATCTCCGCCGTCCAGATCAGATCGGCAATCGGGCCGATGGCCAGGCGCAGGGCAGGCAGAGAGCTCTGGGCAGAGGCTGCCACCACCACAGGCTCCTCCTGCATGGGTGGCTGCGGCGCTGCGGCAGGCACCTCCGGCTTCAGCTGCGCCATGCGGCCAGCCTCCTCCACATCAGCCTGGGCCAGCCCCGCCGCCACCAGGCGCTCCTGCAGAGCGGGCCACTGCTCGGCCGGAATCAGGCTGGGTTGACTCTCCAGCAACAGCTCCACCATCGGGCCATAGGTGCTCACCAGCTGTTGATGCAGCACGGGCTTGCTCAGCGCTGCGGCGTCGCTGAGGGGGTTAGATCCCGGCGGCACGGGGCTGCTCAACGGCAACAGCGGCGAATGATCCAGCAAGCGCAGGGCATCGGCTGCCTGCTGCACACGCCGGGCCGGCAGGTCTTCCAGCAGGGGGGCCAGCCAGCCGGCCACCTCCGGCTCCACCCCCTGCAGCGACCAACAGCCCTGGGCTTCGTTGTAGAGGCTGGCGGGATCCTGCCCGGTGTAGAGGGTGAGGGCCGAGACGCCAAGGGCATAGAGATCAGCCGCGGGGGTGAGCCGCCCGAAGCGGGCCCGCTCCGGCGCCGAGAAAAAGGGCCGGCCCGCCTCAGACACGCCCGTGAACAAGGCTTGGCGCTGCTCAGAGCTGACCGCCAAACGAGCCTTCAGCAGCGAGAAATCCACCAGAAACAGCGGCCCCGCCTCCTGAGCCGGGATCAAATTGGCGGGATGCAGATCGCCATGCACCAACCCGGCCGCATGCACCTGCTCCAGCACCTGCAACACCTGGCGCAGCAGCTCGGCCAGCCTCTGCTTACGCCGCAGCAGATCCAGCGAGCCCTGCAGCGATGGACCGGGGATGTACTCCTGAATGAAACAAAACACGCCCGAGCGGGCATAGCCATCGAGCACCCGAGGAATGCGCGGATGGCGCAACCGATCCAGACACGCCGCCTCCACCTGGAGCGCCTCCACCAGCGCAGGCCCAGCGGGGATCAGCTTCATCACCGCCTGGCGCTCCCGCTGCCGCTCCTGGAGCAGCAGGGTCTGCTGAGCGGGGGAGCGACCCAGGGGCCGCAGCAGCTCAAACGGGGTATCCGCCAGCAGCATGTCGAGCTGAACCGGCTCCGGTGCATGGCTCTGGGCAAAGTTGAGCAGCTGATCCGGGCCCAGGCAGTAGGCCTGCATCGGCTCCGGCAATCCCTTGAGTTCCACCTCACCCATGGGCTGCGCCAGACGGCGGAAGCGGGGATCGATGAGGTCGTAGGTGGAGCGCACGAAGGCCACACCATTGGCGGGGCTCACGGTCTGCAGGCGGGAGGCCAGATGCACGCCCTGGCCAAGGATGTCGTCGCCGTCGGCGTAGATCTCACCGGTGTGCAAACCGAAGCGATGGGCCAACGCCTGGCGCCCACGCCCGGAGAGTTTCTGCACGCAGGCCTGAATAAATTCCAAGGCCTGGGTGGGGCCATCAAAGGTGGCCAACAAGCCATCCCCCAGCGACTTCACCAGAGAACCGCCATAGCGCTGCAGTTCATCGCGAATCAACGCCAGATCTTCTTTGATGCGCTGAATGGCAATCAGCTCATCCGCGAAGATCTTCACGGAGGAATCCACCACATCGCTGAACACGATGGCCTTGAGCTGGCGTTCACGGCCGCTCATCGCATCACTCCCTCATCCTTGAGCTGCTGCTTACGGCCGTACACGGCGTAGGGGCGCCCTTCCAGTGGCAGAGTCCAGCTCTCCACGTTGGTGACCACCGTGCGCAGGCGTTGCAGGGGCTGCGCCTCTGGCAACACACCAGCCACGTAGCCAAGGCTGGGAGGCAGCTGGGCAGCACTCTCATCCAGCAGCTTCAGAAACGGCTGATGGTCGGCTGCCACCAAAGGCTGGCTGAGCACCAAGGCACCCACGGGGATCAGATTGGGATCGTTCACGATCACGCGCACATCGCCACCGGGATCGGGCAAGGCGGCATCCCAGGCGATCACATCGAGCTGGCCTTTGCGCAGCTGATCCAGCAGCTCCTGATAGCTGAGGGCATAGTGCACCGACTGCAGGCTCAAGCCGTGCAGGTTGTACAAGGGCAGATAAAAACCGGTGAGGGAACCGCGCGGCAACAGCCCAAGCCGAGCACCCTTGAGATCAGCCACGGCGCGCCGATCACTGCCGGCACGCACCAGCAACTGTGAACGCGACTGGCTGCGCTGCCCAAGAGGCCGCAGCAGGCTGTAACCACGATTCGCCGAACTCTCGAGGGCCAGAGCGGCCAGCCCCGGCGGCAGAAACGCCACATCCCATTCACTCGCCCCCAGACGTTGATGGGCCTGCTCCGGGCTGGCCACCGGCTCAAGCATCACCTCGCACTGGCTGGCCACGGTGAGCAGATCGCGGAGGCGGCTGATGTCTTGATCGGGTAAGACCACTGCACCGGTCGAGCCCCGCCCTTCCTCAGCGCCCACAAAGCCCACGCGCAACTGACCGGCAGGGCCGCAGAGGCTCACCCTGGCGGAGGGCTGCTGGCCGCAGCCCATCAGGCCCAGCGCCATCGCCAAGGCCGCCAGGAGCGGGCCGCGCGCACTGAAACCCGCAGCACTCATGAACGCCCTTGCCGGTCTTTGAGCATTTGCATCGAGATGGCCAGGCTCTGCTTCATCCGCTCAAAACTGCGTGCCAACAAACCGATCTCGTCGCTGCGGTTGCGCTCGTCAAACGACACCGTGGCAGGGGTCACACTGGCCTCCTCGGCCTTACGACTGATCTCCCGCATCGGACGCAAGATCAACTGATTAAGAACGCCATTAGTGATCAAGCCCACCGCCACAAAGGCGATCACAAATAACAGCGCTGTGGTGAATAAAGAGCGATCCTTGGCCTCAAACACGGCCTTCTGCGGCACCGTGACGATCTGAGCCCCCACGATCTCATTGAGCTTCCAACCAAAGCCACTGCTGTCGCCGTAGGTGAGCAGCTGACTGGCCGGCGCACGATCAGGGGTGGAGTGGCACACCAAACAACTCTCTTTGGTGATCTTGATCGGCCGTGCCACGAAATGCATCGGCCCCAGCGGCGTGCTCTTCTCACCGGCAAGCGTGGTGAGGGATGGGTCGCTGCGGAAGCGTTCAATCACGCCGGTTTCGAAGCTATCGGCCTTGTCGCGCAGGTTGGTGGGATTGAGCGCTGCTTCGCGGTAAGAGTATTCGCGATAGTCAGGCTTGGCTTTGAGATAGGCGAACACCGTTTGGGCCGAATAACTGGGAACCGATTCAGGCCGGAAGCCACCCGGGCCTTCATTCAGAGGGGCAACAATCGGGTTCACATCCTTGCTGGTGTATTCCCGCACCGCCAACATTGCATCCATGAAAAAGCTGGAGCGTTGATCAATCAGATCGCGAGCCTGCAGGCCAAACAACTGATTGAGCAGCACCACCGCCACCAGAATCGACAGCGCGAAAATGGCCGAGAGCGTGATCGCCAACTGCTTGCGAAGCGGCCGCTGCCCGGAGCCCACCATCCAGCCCTGGAGCACCGGGAACTTCATGTCGCAGCCACAGTTCGCCCCCACAAGGTAAGGGGCAAGCTGCGAAAGCAACAGACCTAGATGCGACCGCACACACGCGCCATGCGATCAAGCATCGAAACGCATGCTCAGATCCAGCCAGCAGCTGCGGGTGACAGGCGCGCTTGTGGAGATCAGATCGATCCCGGTGGCGGCATAGGCGCGCAACTGGCTGGGCTGCACGCCGGATGCTTCCAGAATCACAGGCCTGCCGCCCACCCGTGCGGCCGCCGCGCTGCGCAAGCGGGGCACCAGGGAGGCCAGCGCCTCAGGGCTGAACTCATCCAGCAACACAGCATCGGCTCCGGCCTCCACCGCTTCATGCGCCTGCTGCTCGGTTTCCGCCTCCACGATCACCCGGGCCGGCCACGGGGCTGAAGCCTGCACCGCCGCCACCGCCGGCCGCACACCACCGGCCCAGGCCAGGTGGTTCTCCTTGAGCATGGCTGCATCATCGAGGCCCATGCGGTGGTTCACCCCACCACCACAGCGCACCGCGTATTTCTCCAACACGCGCAAACCAGGCGTGGTTTTGCGGGTATCGACCAATAGCACGCCCGTTCCCGCGATCTCAGCCACCAGCGCAGCCGTGGCTGTGGCAATCCCGGAAAGCCGCATGGCCAGGTTGAGCGCCGTACGCTCCACCGCCACCAACGCCGCGGCCGAGCCTGCCATCTCCAGCAGGCGCTGCCCGGGCAGCACCGGAGCCCCTTCCGCCACCAGCAGACGCACCTCAGCGCTGGGGTCGAGCAGATGCAGCAAGGGCCCGAGCAGCACGCCCCCACAGAAGCGCCCCTCGGCCTTGGCGAGCCAGTGGGCACGGCCCTGCGCTCCCTGCAAAGCCACTGCAGTGAGATCGCCGCGGCCGATGTCTTCCGCGAGCCAGGCCTGGAGCTGGGCGCGGAGCTGGGGGGTGAGAGCAAGCGACGCACCCATCAGAGCCATTGGCTGCCGGTGAACTCGAGGGCCTCCAGCGATGGCCAGGCGCCCCAACCAAACAGGATCCGGTTAAGGCGGTCCAGCAAAGCGGGGGTGTCCTGCAGGGCCTGCCGTGCGGCCCACTCCGCTTCATTCACTTCGGCCTCGGGCAGCGCCAAGACCTCGAGCAGCTGCCTGTAAGCACCGCGTTCAGCCGGGTTGATCGGGCTCTCATCGCCAGGGTTACTGCTGCTGGCGGCCATCTCAAAGGCGAGCTTCACCAGCTGCAGACGCTGATCGTGGCTGGTGAGCTGCGCCACCAGCTGCTCAAGATCAGGGGAGTTCTGCCCCACCAGCGCTGCCACCGCCTCAGAGGGATCCACATCCGGCAGCAGTCGCGACGCCAGGCGACTGAGCAGCTCACGCTCCTCTTCTGCGAACACCCCATCCACGCAGGCCACCCAACACAGCACCCGCAATTGCGCCTGCTGCGGCGCACTGAGGCCAGCGAGTGGATCAGCCATGAACGGAGCGCTGTGGTGCGCTCATTGTGTGACGGCGGAGCAACGGCTTCATTTGCCAATGC
>VGPP01000109.1 GCA_016882585.1 Cyanobacteria bacterium M_surface_7_m2_037 | reverse complement strand
ACGCCGTTTGGCATCTCCACCAGCAGCAGCCAGTTGCCCTCCTCGAGGCGGTTGCGCAGGGCGCGCACCCGATCGTCCACATCGGAGCTCACGCTGGCGGCCGCCGCGAAGCTGCCCATCCAGCCCGATCCCAGCCCCAGCAGGCCACCGATCAGGTGGGACCCGATCGGGCCGGCGAAGGCAAAGGTGTCGAGGTCGGTGATGAAGGTGAAGGTGAGGCCGGCGAAGAAGCCGAAGGGGATCAGCCAGGTGGCCATACGCCGTTGCCGGATGCGCCGCGCCAGGGCTGGGTTGAGATCAGCCACCTCGGCGATGTCGGTTTCGCCTTGGCCGATGGCAACCAGACGCTGCGGCGCCGGGGTGAGCTGGCTCAGTTGCTCGTTGAGTTGCCGCAGCCGTTTGCGCTCCGCCACCACCACCACCACGCTGCTGCCCACGAAGCCCGGCCCTGAGAAGGCCTGATTCTCTCCTGCGCGGCTGTGGAGCGAGGGGCCTGAGACCCACCTCTCTACACTTCACCTCCGGCCGCCCCCACCCCGCCGGGTCATGACGAAGGTTCTGGTTTCCGATCCCATTGACCAGACAGGGATCGACATCCTGTCTCAGGTGGCTCAGGTGGATGTGCGCACGGGCCTGCCGCCCGAGCAGCTCAAGGAGATCATCGGCGAGTACGACGCGCTGATGATTCGCTCCGGCACCACGGTGACGGCCGACATCATCGAAGCCGCTGGCAAGCTGCGGATCATTGGCCGCGCCGGCGTCGGCGTCGACAACGTCGACGTGCCCGCCGCCACCAAGCGCGGCGTGATCGTGGTGAATTCGCCCGAGGGCAACACCATCGCCGCGGCTGAGCACGCCCTGGCGCTGATGCTCTCGCTGTCGCGCCACGTGCCTCACGCCCATGTGAGCACCATGGCCGGCGGCTGGGATCGCAAGAAATATGTGGGCAACGAGCTCTACAAGAAGAAGCTCGGCGTGGTGGGCCTCGGCAAGATCGGCTCCCACGTGGCCCGCGTGGCCAAGGCGATGGGCATGGAGCTGCTGGCCTACGACCCGTTTGTGTCGCCCGAGCGCGCCCAGCAGATGCAGGTGAAGCTGTTGCCCCTGGCCGAGCTGTTCGCAGAGGCCGACTACGTGAGCCTGCACCTGCCCCGCACGCCGGACACCGAAAACCTGGTGAACGCTGAGCTGCTGCGCACGATGAAGCCCACGGCGCGCATCGTGAACTGCGCCCGCGGCGGCATCATCGATGAGGCCGCCATCGCTGAAGCGGTGGAGAAGGGCGTAATCGCCGGCGCTGCCCTTGATGTGTACGCCAAGGAGCCCCTCGAGGCCGATTCAGCGCTGCGCAGCGTGAGCGAGCGGCTGATCCTCACCCCGCACCTCGGCGCCTCCACGGAGGAAGCCCAGGAGAACGTGGCCATCGATGTGGCCGAGCAGATCCGCGATGTGCTGCTGGGCCTGCCCGCCCGCAGCGCCGTGAACATCCCCGGCCTCAACGCCGAGGTGATGGAGCAGCTCAAGCCCCATCTGCAGTTGGCGGAAACCCTCGGCCAGCTGCTCAGCCAGCTGGCCGGCGGCCAGATCAGCGAGCTGGAAGTGCGCCTGCAGGGCGAATTCGCCAGCCACCCCGCCCAGCCCCTGGTGATCGCAGCCCTCAAGGGCTTGCTCTCCACCGCCCTGGGCGATTCGATCAATTACGTGAACGCCGGCCTGGAGGCCAAGGAGCGCGGCATCCACGTGCTTGAGGTGAAGGACGACGCAGCCCGCGATTTCGCCGGTGGTTCCCTCCAGCTCAGCTCCAAGGGCGCCAACGGCAACCACACCGTGACCGGTGCTGTGTTCGCTGATGGCGAACTGCGCATCACCACCATCGATGAGTTCCCGGTGAATGTGGCGCCCAGTCGCCACATGCTCTTCACCCGTCACCGCGACATGCCGGGCATCATCGGCAATCTCGGTTCGGTGCTGGGCGAGCACAACGTGAACATCGCTTCGATGCAGGTGGGCCGCCGCATCGTGCGTGGCGATGCCGTGATGGTGCTCAGCCTCGACGATCCCCTGCCCGCCAGCCTGCTGGCCACCATCCATGGCATCGAGGGGATCCAGGAAGCCCATCCGGTGACCCTCTGAAGCCGGAGGCACCCGCTGATGACGCTCTCCTGGTGGCGGCTTGAGCTCTCTTCGCTTCCCGAGCTCGAAGAATCGCTGATCTGGAAGCTCAACACCCTCGGCATCCCGAGGGTGGCGGTGCGCCACCGCCCCGAGGCGCCTGATCAGCGGCAGCTGGTGGCCTGGCTACCGGAAGCCGATTGGCCGCAGGCGGAGCGGCTGCAGCTGGAGCAGGCCCTCGCGCCCTTGGCCGACACCTTCGGCCTCAGCCTGCCGCCGATCGCCTGGGAGCAGCAGGACGACGAAGACTGGAGCCTCAGCTGGAAGCAGCACTGGCAGGCCGATCCGGTGGGCCAGCGGCTGTTGATCCTGCCGGCTTGGCTCGAGCTGCCGCCCGAGCACGCCGATCGGCTGGTGATCCGCATGGATCCCGGCAGTGCCTTCGGCACCGGCAGCCATCCCACCACCCGGCTGTGCCTGGAAGCGATTGAGCGGTTGGCCGAGCAGCGGGGCAGCGCTGAACGCCCGGATCTCGGCCCGATTCGCGTGGCGGATCTGGGCTGCGGCAGCGGCATCCTTGGGATCGCGGCCCTGCTCCAGGGCGCCAGCAGCGTGGCCGCGGCCGACACCGACTCCCTGGCCGTGCGCGCCACCCGCGACAACGCGGTGGTGAGCGGCTTTGCCGATCGCCTCAGCGTGGAGCTGGGCTCCGTGGAGCGGCTCGCCGAGCTCCTCGAGGGGCGGCCGGCGGATCTGCTGCTCTGCAACATCCTGGCGCCGGTGATTGAGGCGCTCTGCCCGGCGTTCCACACGGTGGTGGCTCCCGACGGCCTCGGCCTGCTGAGTGGCCTCCTGGTGGACCAGGCACCGCGGCTGGAGCAAGCCCTGGCTGAGCAGGGGTGGCGGGCTGAACTCACGGCTCAGCAGAGCCAGTGGGGGCTGATGACGATCCAGCGAGCCTGAGAGGCCGCCCGGCGGACCCGAAGAGCAACGCCCCGAATCTGCTGATGTTGCATAAGGCACGCTGATCTGTGCCCTGCGTTCTGATTGGGCTTCGCGGCCAGAGGCCCTCGGAACCCCAGAACAACGCCTCGGCGGATGTAGGAAGGGTCCGTCCTACGGGCCCGGGAACTTTCCCAGGAGCCTGTGAGCCCCAATCCCTTCCATGGCTTCCTACAAGGTCACCCTCATCAGCGAGGCAGAGGGCCTCAACAAGACCATCGAGGTTCCCGACGACCAGTACATCCTCGACGCCGCTGAAGAGCAGGGCATCGACCTCCCCTACTCCTGCCGTGCTGGTGCCTGCAGCACCTGCGCCGGCAAGATCACCGCTGGCACCGTGGACCAGTCGGACCAGAGCTTCCTCGACGACGACCAGATCGAAGCTGGTTTCGTGCTGACCTGCGTGGCCTACCCCACCAGCGACTGCACCATCAAGACCCACGCCGAAGAAGAGCTCTATTGAGCTCCTGCTGGGGGCGTGCCTGTTCACGCCCCGGCAGCTTGATTGCCCCAACCACCCTTCGGGGTGGTTTTTTTGTTGGTATCCACTCCTCTTCATCTCCCCCTCGCTGTGCCCGCTGCCTCCGCCTCGGCATCCGCGCCTCCTCAGGTGGCCGAGCTCTATGCCCATGGCAGCGAGCACACCAGCCTTGGCGGCCAGTACAGCTTTCGGGTGCTCGGCCCCTGTTGTCGCTTGTTCGATCGCGAGGAGCTGCCCTGGCCCTGCTGCCGCATCGCCTGGCGCAGCAAGGAGCCCAGTTGGCGGCGGGTGGGCCGTCGCTTCGTGGCCGATCTGGCGGCCCGCCGCTGCCCCTCCTATGCGGTTGAGCTGCTGCAACCTGGCTCCCGCCCCACGGTGACGGTGCTCACCCTCTTCTCCCTGAGGCTTTGTGCGCCCCTGCAGGAGTGGTGGTATAGCAAGCAGCCGGCGTCGTTGGAGGCGGAGAACATCGCCCCACCTCAGCCTGGAGAGATCCAGTCGCTGCTCTGAGCTTGAGAGGCTCTTGAGAACGGTCTTGTTGGTGCGGAGCAGTGTCCGTTGCCGGATATCCATGGATATCCGCTCATGGAGACGCCGCAACACACAAAAAAAGCCCCTGCCGATCGGGCAGGGGCGAAGGGGGTTGAGCGGTGTGCGCCGAGATCAGAAGTAGATCTTGCCGCCGCCCCAGGCGGAGCCTTGAACCTTGGGAGCCGTGAGGATGAAGCCGGCCATCAGGCGCAGGTCTTCGTCGTTGAGATCGCGCATCTTCACGAACACGTCGCTGCTGCGGATGCTGGGGTGCACGTCGGCGATGCTGTACTCACCGTCGTAGCTGGTGGGGTCCTTCATGTAGTCCACCAGGGCGTCCACGTTGTCGCGGGCGGGGGTGGCCAGGGCCAGGGTCTCGGGATCGAGGCCCACGTTGTGGTTGGTCTTGGTGATGCCGCCGGCGTGGCACTCACCGCAGCTGCTGTTGAAGATCTTGCGGCCCGCTTTGATCTCCTGTTCGCTGAAGGTCACCGAGGCGCCATCGGCATTGGCGGGAACGGTGAGCTGGTCAGCGGTCCACTGAGCAGCCTGGGCGGGGCCGGCCAGGCCCACCAGCAGGGCCAGGGGCAGAACCAGCACCCGGGCCAGGGTCCGGAGGGCAGAGGAGAAAGAAGAGGCCATCGAAAAAGCCGGCAAGGTGGCGGTGGAGACCGCGCCAGAGCCCTTGTATCACGGCCAATGGGCCTGCTGGTTGCCCAGGCCCCAGCCACTCACGAACTGTTGCAGCCTCAGCTCTCGTCAGCGGCCACCTCAACGCTGAGGAAGTCTTTGGCCAGTTCGGTGTTGGGGAAGATCGCCCGTGCCTCGTTCAACAGATCGTCGGGCGTGACCGGGTTGCCCGGCACATAGCGCGGGCTGAGGTGCGTGAGCATCAGCTGCTTCGCGCCGGCGGCCAGGGCGGTCTGCGCCGCCATGGTGCTGGTGGAGTGCTGGCGGGCGAAGGCCATCTCCGCTTCCGCGTGGGCAAAGGTGCTCTCGTGGATCAGCAGATCGGCCCCCTGGGCCAGCTCCACGGCGGCTTCGCTGAACACCGTGTCGGTGCAGTAGACAACGCTGCAACCGGGCCGCTCGGGCCCGCAGAGGCTGGCGCCGTTGATGATCCGGCCGTCGTCGAGCACCACCTCGCGCCCGGCTTTGAGCTGGGCGTAGATCGGTCCTGGGGGAATGCCGAGGGCGCGGGCCTGCTCCACATCAAAGCGGCCGGCACGGGGCTTCTGATCCACCCGGTAGGCGTAGGCGGGCACCCGATGGATGAGCTTCGTGCAGCGCACCGTGATGTCGTCGTCGTCGAGCAGCAGCGCGCCGCTGGCGGCGGCGTCCTTCACCCGGTGGCTGCGCAGCGGGTAGCCGATGCGGGTGTAGGAGGTGCGCAGCACGCCTTCGAGGTAGTCGCGCAGGGGATCGGGGCCATAGAGATCGATGCCGCTGCAGGTGCCGGCCAGCCCCAGGCTGGCCAGGAGGCCCGGTAGGCCGAACACGTGATCTCCGTGCATGTGGGTCACGAAGATCCGCCGCAGCTGGCTCACCCGCAGCTCGCTGCGCAGGAACTGGTGCTGGGTGCCTTCACCGCAGTCGAACAGCCAGAGCTCGGCGCGTTGGGGCAGGCGCAGCGCCACCGCCGACACGTTGCGGCCCCGGGTGGGCACGCCGGAACTGGTGCCGAGGAAGGTGACCTGCACGGCCGGCCGGAGGCTCCCCGGTGTGACTGATCTGATCGTGCCATGGCGCCGCCGCTCGG
>VGPP01000108.1 GCA_016882585.1 Cyanobacteria bacterium M_surface_7_m2_037 | reverse complement strand
CTTGGTGGCCTTGAACACCCACACCTGCACGATCACCGAGAGCGATTCCGCCAGGAACACCCCGCCCATCAGCAGCAGCGGCCAGAGGCTGTTGCTCAGCAGTGCCACCGCCGCCAGGGCCGAACCCATGGCCAGGGAGCCCGTATCGCCCATGAACACGCGGGCCGGGTGGCGGTTGAACAGCAGAAAGCCGAGCCAGCAGCCGGCCATGGCGGCGCAGAAGCCCGCCATGGCCGGATCGCCCTCGTGCCCCCGCAGCATCAGCTGGATGCCGAGGCCGCTGAACACGATGGCGCCGCAGCCCGCCGCCAGGCCATCGAGGCCATCGGTGAGGTTGGTGGCGTTGCTCTCGGCCAGGAACACAAACAGGCCCAGGGGCAGGATCAAGAGGCCCAGGGGCAGCACCCAGCCCAGCGGCAGGGCGATGAAGGGCGCGAGCTGCTGATCCCAGTGGGCCCAGGCCAGAAAGGCGATGGCGCTGAGGGCCTGCAGCAGCAATTTGCCGCGGGGGCTGAGGCCGGTGTTGTGGCGTTTGGTGAGGCTGCGCCAGTCGTCCACCGCTCCGATGGCCATGGTGGCCAGCGTGATCGCGGCCACCGCCAGCAGACGCTGATCGGCCGGTGCCACCAGGCCACCGGCGATCACGCCCACCGGCACCACCAGCAGCCCGCCCATCGTGGGCGTGCCGGCCTTGCTCTTGTGGGCCTGGGGGCCTTCCTCGCGGATCACCTGGCCCAGCTTCAACCGCCGCAGCTGCGGCACCCCCCAGGCGCAGATCAGGGCGCTCACCACAGCGCTGATCAGCAAAGGGGGCGCCAGCTGGGGTGCCTGGCTGAACCAATCGCACAGGGCGCTGAGCCCCAACAGCAACAAGCCCAGCAACAGCGCCAGGGAGCGGCTGTTGCTGGGCATGGAGGCGATCAGCCTGGTGGGGGAGATCAAGGGGCTGAGGAGATCAGTCCTCCCAATCTTCCTCGGTTTGCTCGTCGGCGGCGTTGTAATCCTCTTTCTCGCCCATCAGCGCGGAGAGCTCTTCCTCTTCCACGGTGCTCACATCGCTGCTCGCGGTTTCCTCATCGGCCACGAGGCGGCCGCTGCTCTCCAGCCAGCTGAGCAGATCGGGTTCTTCGCGCAGGGGCAGCACCGGAGCCGGCTCATTGCGGCCGTAGCGGGTGAGCGACGGGTTGATCCCATCCAGCTGGCTGAGGCTTGTGCTGAGGTTGCTGCTCATTGCTGACGGCTAAGGCTGCTATGGCGCGGACGGCGGGCGGCTGGGCTTGCGCCCCAGCGTGGGCCAATCCGCCATCCTATCGGAGTCCCCCTCCATGGCTGCCCTGGCCAACCCCGCCTCGCCTGTTTGGCGCTCCTTGTTGGGTCCCTGGCTCTCAGCGCTTGGGCTGAGCGCTCTGCTGGTGGCGGCCGGCTGGCGTTGGCCCACGCCGCTGTTGCAGCAAGCCTGGGCCCAGGCCGATCCCGGCCGGCCGGCCCTGGTGGCCCTGCTGCTGGTGCTGCTGCCGCCGGCCCTGATGGCGGCTCTGCTGCTCGCCCGGATGCGGCGCCACCACGACAGGGGAGAATCGATCGATTGCGCGCACGGAGAGCATTGATGGGCAGGGCCAAGAAGGCGGTGCTGGCCTATTCCGGCGGTGTGGACACCAGCGTCTGCATCCCGTATCTGAAGAACGAATGGGGCGTGGAGGAGGTAATAACCTTCGCCGCCGATCTGGGCCAGGGCGATGAGCTCGAGCCGATCCGCCAGAAGGCGCTCGATTCCGGCGCCAGCCAATCGATCGTGGGCGACCTGATCGAGCCCTTCATCACCGAATTCGCCTTCCCGGCGATCCGTGCCAATGCACTCTACGAAGGGCGTTATCCCCTCTCCACCGCCCTGGCCCGGCCGCTGATCGCCCGCCGCCTTGTGGAGATCGCCCGTGAGGTGGGTGCGGATGCGGTGGCCCATGGCTGCACCGGCAAGGGCAACGACCAGGTGCGTTTCGATGTGGCGATCGGCGCTCTGGCCCCTGATCTGAAGGTGCTCACCCCGGCGCGGGAATGGGGCATGAGCCGCGAGGAAACCATCGCCTACGGCGAGCGTTGCGGCATCCCTTCGCCTGTGAGCAAGAAGTCGCCCTATTCGATCGACCTCAACCTGCTGGGGCGCTCGATTGAGGCTGGCCCGCTGGAAGATCCCAACGTGGAGCCCCCCGAGGAGATCTACGCCCTCACCGTGAGCGTGGATGCAGCGCCCGATCAGCCCCAGGTGGTGGAGATCGGCTTTGAGCAGGGCAATCCCGTGAGCATCGATGGTGTGCGCCTCGATCCGGTGAGCCTGATTCGCCGCGCCAACGACCTGGCCGGCAGCCATGGCTTCGGCCGGCTCGACATGATCGAGAACCGGGTGGTGGGCATCAAGAGCCGCGAGATCTACGAAACCCCGGGTCTGCTGCTGCTGATCAAGGCTCACCAGGAGCTCGAGAGCCTCACCCTCGCCGCCGACGTGCTTCGCAGCAAGCGCCAGCTCGAGCAGCAGTGGGCGGATCAGGTGTACCAGGGCCTCTGGTATGGCCCGCTGAAGGATGCCCTTGATGGCTTCATTGAGCGCACCCAGCGCACCGTGAACGGCACGGTGAAGGTGAAGCTGCACAAGGGCAACGCCACCGTGGTGGGCCGCAGCAGCGCCAACAGCCTCTACGTGCCCGATATGGCCACCTACGACGCGGGCGATCAGTTCGATCACCGCGCCGCAGAGGGTTTCATCTACGTGTGGGGTCTGCCCACGCGCCTCTGGGCTGCCAGCCAGCGCTGATCAGCTGAGTTCTGTTCAAGCGGCGCGTGGGCCTCGGCGATCCGCCCGGCTCAGGCGCCGCATTGTTGTGCGGCTAGGGAGCTGCGGCAGGGCGGGAGCGTTGCTCGCTTGAGCCGCGGCGGGGTTGAAGCGCAGCCGCACCTCGCCAGGCACGGGGGCCAGCCTCTGAATCTGCTGCCGAAGATCAGCGTTGTCATTGAGCAGGTGCTGCTGCCGCTCGAGCACAGGCTGGAGGCGCTGTTCGAACTTGCGCTCAAAGATCTCCGGGATCTCTTCAAGCAGCGCTTCCAGTTCGGCGATCTGGAGCCGTGCTTCAGCCAGCTTGCGCTCCGCGGTGGCCAGGGCCAGCTGCAGGTGCTGCGCGTTGAGAGTTAGCTCTGGATCGTGCTGATCAGGCTCAGGCTGCTCCATGGGCGAGGGATCGGTGCGTGTCTCGTCCACCGCTAACCGCCCAGCCATAAAAAAACCGACCAAACCTTAACCAAGGCCTGGCCGGGATTCAAGCTGCCGGAAGCGATCAGGCTTCGCTGGTCTGCAGGGCGGCGGCGTCGCTGCTGGCCTGGGGCACGGGGCCGCTGCGGGGTGCGGGCAGGGGGCCGTCCTGCTTCACGGTGAGATAGCGGATCACATCTTCAGAGATGCGCATGGCCTTCTCAAGGGTGGCCACCTGCTGGCCGTCGCCGTTGTGGGCGAGCTGCACGTAGATGCCTTCCTTGTGCTTGGCGATCGGGTAGGCCAGGCGGCGCTTGCCGCGCATCTGGCAATCCAGCACCTCAGCACCGGCTTCCGTCACCAGATCGCGGTACTTGGTGACATGGGTCTCCACCTCTTCCTCCGGAATGTCCGGACGAAGGATGTACATCGTTTCGTAATAGGGCTGCGACATGGCTTGCGCGATCCGACGTGGACGCCGAAGGGAACGGTGGCTGGTGGGCCGGAGCTAGGCCCCTGCTCTCCAGCGGCGGATCGTCCACCCTACAGCTGCATGCGCACTGCTTCCGACAGGCTGGGCACGTCGGCCTCCTTGCCGCGCACGCACTGCACCACGGCAAACACGAGCAACACCAGCATCCCCAGAAACACCGTGTTGGCGAGGGTGCGGCCGGCGAAGCCGAGGCTGCCGAGGCGCAGCAGCTGGAAGGCCAGCGAGAGCACCACCAGCACGATGTCGAGCAGGATCGCCTGCAGCACGTTGAAGCGCAGGAAATAGGGGATGCGCGGGTTGCGCACCACCGCTAGGAACAGCACCAGGAACAGCAGGAAGCCGCCGAAGGGCACGTTCCTCTCCAGCAGCAACACCGGTAGCGCCGGCAGCATCAACCACTGCAGGGCCGGAAAGAGGTTGTCGAGCGACTCGGCGAAGGGCAGGGCGTCGCTCCAGGGCAGCAGGTAGGCCAGCACCGCCAACAACCGCTGCCACCAGGGAATGTCGCCCATCACGCTCACGCCAGTGCGCAGAGGCTATGGCAGCTGCTCGAGCAGTGCCTGGCGCATCACCGCCACCGGCACATCGCTGCGGCCACTCCAGAGCCGCAGGGCGGCGGCGCCTTGCTCCACCAGCATCTCCAGGCCATCGAGGCTGTGGCAGCCCCGGGCGGCGGCGCGCTGCAGCAGCTGGGTGGGCCGTGGGGTGTAGATGATGTCGTACACGCAGCAGCTGGGTTGCAGGGCGGAGAGCTCCGGCTCGCTCAGCGGGCAGGCCTCGGCTGCGGCCGGATGGCTGGCTGAGGCCATGCCCACCGGGGTGGTGTTCACCACCAGATCAGCGTCTGCCAGGGCCTCGCCCAGATCGGCGCCGTCGCTTCCCCAGGGCAACGCCTGAAGCTGGGGTGCCCAGGCCTGGCCGTCGTTGAGGAAGGCGTTCAGCGCTTCTGGCCTGCGGCCCGCCAGCTGGATGCTGCCGAACCCCATATCCACCAGGCCCGCCACCACGGCCCGGGCGCTGCCGCCGCAGCCCAGCACCACCGCCCGCTTGCCGCTCCAGGTGGTTCCCTCGCGGCGCAGGGGCGCGCAGAAGCCCTCCACATCGGTGTTGGTGCCGTGCCATCCGCCTCCGGGCAGTGGCACCAGCGCGTTCACGGCGCCCAGCCGTTCGGCCAGGGGGCTCAGTTCGCGGCAGAGGGCCGCCACCGCCTGCTTGTGGGGGATGGTCACGTTGAGGCCGCGGCAGCCCATCGCCTCGAGGGCCCGCACCACGGTGGCCAGCTCCTCCGCTGGCGTCGGCAGGGCCAGGAACACCCAATCGAGCCCCATCGCCTGCAGCGCCGCGTTCTGCATCACGGGCGAGAGGGAGTGGTGCACCGGATCGCCCAACAGCCCCACGAGGGCGGTGGTGCCGCGAATGCTCGGGATGCCGGTCACGCTCGGTCGGGTTCTGTTCGGCAACCACACCTAGCCCTGACTGGGGCCTGCTGTTGAGGATGCCTCCAGTTCAGAGGACAGTCATGGGCAAGGTTGTCGGTATCGACCTTGGCACCACGAACAGCTGCGTGGCAGTCATGGAGGGCGGCAAGCCCACCGTGATCGCCAATGCCGAGGGCTTCCGCACCACGCCCTCCGTGGTGGCCTACACCAAGAACCAGGATCAACTGGTGGGTCAGATCGCCAAACGTCAGGCGGTGATGAACCCGGAGAACACCTTCTATTCGGTGAAGCGCTTCATCGGTCGCCGGGTCGACGAGGTGAACGAGGAATCGAAGGAAGTGAGCTACGGCGTGGAGAAAGCCGGCTCCAACGTGAAGGTGAAGTGCCCGGTGCTGGGCAAGCAGTTCGCCCCCGAAGAGGTGAGCGCCCAGGTGCTGCGCAAGCTGGCTGAAGACGCCGGTAAGTACCTCGGTGAGTCGGTCACCCAGGCGGTGATCACCGTTCCCGCTTACTTCAACGACTCCCAGCGCCAGGCCACCAAAGACGCCGGCAAGATCGCCGGCCTTGAGGTGCTGCGCATCATCAACGAGCCCACCGCGGCTGCTCTGGCCTATGGCCTCGACAAGAAGAGCAACGAGCGCATCCTGGTGTTCGACCTGGGCGGCGGCACCTTCGACGTGTCCGTGCTCGAGGTGGGCGACGGTGTGTTCGAGGTGCTCTCCACCTCCGGTGACAC
>VGPP01000107.1 GCA_016882585.1 Cyanobacteria bacterium M_surface_7_m2_037 | reverse complement strand
GCCTGGGAGGAGGTGATTCACGCCAGCTGGGGCGGCGATCAGGTGCTGCCTTGGGAGCACCTGGAAGGTCCTCTACCCAAAGCCACCCTGCTCAAGCATCAGCAGGAAGCCCTGGCTTAGCGCTCCCCCAGCGCAACCCCGCCAGCAACACCCAGCCGGCGATATTGATGCGGCTGTCGTACATCGGAATATCGGTGGCGTGCAGCACCGCCAGCATGAACGCGGCGGTCCACCAGGCCCGCTCGAACACATGGCCTTTCAGCATCCCCTGGCGCACGCCACGGATGTACAGCCAGAGCACCAGAGCCACTAGCAACACAGCCACTGGCAAGCCGTGGCTGAAGGCCAGGTCAACGGCGATGTTGTGGGGGTGTCCATGCCAGCGCCCGGTGCGCAGCGGGTAGATCACGCTGAAGGCGGCCGCTCCCCAACCGAGCCAGGGGCGCTCGGCGATCAGGCTGGAGGCCACGCTCCACTGGGTGATCCGCAGCGAAGCGAGCTTGCGCTGACTGTGGTGATTGAGATCGTTCAATCGTCCCCAGATCGACTGCGGCACCAGGGCACGGGCGGGGTCCTGCAGCAACGCCGGCACACCGGGCAGGGTGGCCAGCAAGACAGGCAGCAAGGCCAACGCCATCAACGGCAGCAACCAAATCCAGCTGGCAGGTCCCGCCACCAGCGGCACGGCCATCAACATCACCCCCCAGGCATTGCGGGAATCGGTGAGAAGCATCGCGGCCACCTGAGCCACCACCAGCCCAAGCACCACCAACAGGCGCCAGCCACTGCCGGCGATCCGTGCACGCCAGCGCGCCCAGCAGCCGATCAACGCCGCGAGCAGCAGGGGCCAGCTCAACGACAACCAGGCGGCCGTGATGTTGGCGTAATCGAAGAGTCCGGAGAGCCTGCCTGTGGGGTTGCCGCCTTCCTTGAGGTGCCAGATCACGGCACCGCCCAGGATCTGCCAGGGGCCCTGCCAACCCAACCAGATCTGACCCAATCCGCTCACCAACACCGGAACGGTGCCGGCTGCGATGGCCAACCCAATCCGGCGCCGAGCCGGGGGATCGCAGACGTAGGGCTGAAAGCCCCAGAACCCCCAGAACAGTGGCAACCAATTGCCCAGCCCAACCCAAGCCAGCAGAGGCGAGTAGCTGGGGAATTCAGCGCTCCGCAGCGAGACCGACACAGCACCGGCCACCATCAAGGCCGCCACCAAGACGAGCACCAGGTTGACGCGGTCGCTCCACAACGGAGCACGTTTGCGACTGCCCTGAATCAGAGCCGGGAACAGCAACAACGCGGCGAACAGCGCGCTGGAGGGAAGCATGAACATCCCCAGCTGAAAACAGCGCCAGCCAAGGAGATCAGCCTGAGGCGGCCGCTGGGCGTCGAGGTGCTGAAGCAACCGGCTCATGCCCTGGCGTGCAACGTGCAAAGCGTTCACTCGAACACCGCCGTGCGCCCGCGGTAGACCATCACCTGTCGTTTGAGATGCAGACGCACCGCCCGGGCCAGGGCGAGGCGTTCGGTATCACGGCCCTTGCGAATCAGGTCGTCCACCTCATCGCGGTGGCTCACGTTCACCGTTGACTGGGCAATGATCGGACCCGCATCGAGCTCTTCGGTCACGTAGTGGCCGGTGGCACCGATCAATTTCACGCCCCGCTCCCAGGCGCGGTGATAGGGCTGCGCGCCCATGAAGGCCGGCAGGAAGGAATGGTGGATGTTGATCACCCGGTGGAAGGCATCCGGGGGATCGAAGGCTGCCAGGAAGCGTGGCGTGAGCACCTGCATGTATTTGGCCAGGATCACCAGCTCGATGCCGTGCTCCGCCAACAGCTCCAGGTGCCGGGCCTCAGCCTCTTCGCGGTTGGCGTTGCCGATCGGCACGTGCTCAAAGCGAGCGCCGAACTCTTCAGCGATCGAGCCCAGATCCGGATGGTTGGCGATCACCAGCGGCACCCGCATCGGCAGCTCCCCGGTGCGCACCCGCCAGAGCAGATCGAGCAGGCAGTGGTCCTGCTTGCTCACAAAAATGGCTGCAGGAGCGCGGTAATCGGAGAAGTTCACCTTGTAGGCGCCGCCCAAACGGTCCGCCAACGCTTTGGCCGTGGGGCAGATCGCCTCCCGCGGCAGGCCAAAACCCTCCAGCTGCCACTCAATGCGGCTCAGGAACAGGCCTGCCCCCTGATCGCTGTGATGATCGGCGTGAACGATGTTGCCGCCATTGGCGGCTACCCAACCGGAGAGCTCCCGCACCAGGCCGGGCTGATCCGGGCAGATCATCTGAAGGATGGCCGTGGCAGCCGTCATGGCGAGGCGGGGCGCAGCCCTGGAAAGGCTGAATTCTGCCGGCCCATCTGCATCAGAGCATGTGCAGCCGCAGCACATCCGGCGTGGCCCGCCGCACCCGGGCGCGAATGCTGCTCAGCCCCAGCTGCTGATGGGCTGCCCAGCGGTGGCATCCGTTGAATCCCCAGTAGCGGCCATCGAGCTCCAGCACATCGATCGGCTCCTGCAGGCCCACCTCGGCGATCGAGGCCGCAAGGGCCTCCACCTTCTCAGGATCGAGTTGCCGCTGCAGCGGCCTGCGTATGGCCGCCATGGGCAAGACCTGCTCGCGCATTGCTCTAACTCATACTCACTCCGTTTTAGCGCTGGTTCCCGGTGGCTGGGCATTGCAGCCCGGTCACGGAACGCTTCAGGGCCAAAACCCCTGGGTAAAGTCCCCGGATCAAGCTCCAATCCCATGGCTGCTCAGACGATGTCCGCGCTGACAACCCGGTTCTCATCCGCCCTGCGCAGCCTGGCCCTCGTGGCGCTGGCCCTGGTGCTGAGCTTTGGGCTCACCGCCTGCAGCGGCGGCAAAGCCAAGGCTCCCACCCTCAGCGCCGACGACATCGCCGTGATCGAGCGCCAGGCCGAAGGTTTCCTGGCCGCCCGCGATCGCCTGCCCGAGCTGGCCACCCTCGTGAACGAGCGCGACTGGACCTTCACCCGCAACCTGATCCACGGCCCGATGCAGGAAGTGGGCCGCGAGATGCTCTACATCAACCAGCGCCTGCTGCCCGCCGAGCGCCCTGAGGCCACCAAGCGTGCCAACGCCCTCAAAGACGCCCTGGCTGAGCTCGATGAAGCCGCCCGCCTCCAAGACGCCACCAAGCTGAGCAAGGCCTACATCAAGGTGGCCAGCGGCTTCGGCCTCTATGCCCAGGTGCTGCCGGCTCAGGTGCAGGCTGATCTGAAGCAAGCCTGATCGCTTCTCCCATCACGATCACACCACCAGAGCCCACCCGCCGGCCCACGTCGATCACCGTGATCGGCGCCGGTGTGGTGGGCCTTTCTGTGGCGTGGCTCCTCGGCCAGCACGGCCACAGAGTTGAGCTGATCGATCCAGCCCTGGCCGAGGGCCAATCGAGCCAGGCCGGCAGCAGCGCGGCCCTGGGCCTGTTGATGGCGCAGGTGTTCCGGCGCAGCAGCGGCCGGGGTTGGCGGCTGCGGCAGCAATCCCTGGCGCTCTGGCAGCACTGGCGTCAGCTTTTGGAGCAGAGGGGTTATGCGATCCCGTGGCGCGCTGGCCTGCTGCAGCTGGCCAGCAACGAGCAGGAGTGGCTCGCCCAGGTGCGGCTGGCTGAAGCGCGCCAGAAGCAGGGCTTGCCGCTGCGGCTCCTCAGCCGGGATGCGCTGCAGGAGCTCACACCGGCCCTGCCGGCGGCCGCCGCCGGAGCCCTGCTCTCGCCAGAGGACGGCCAGATCGATCCTCTGCCCGCCATGGCAGCGCTGCTGCAAGACGCACGCCACCACGGCCTGCTCACTCGCGCAGCACGTGTGGAGCGTTTGGAACGGGGCAGCAGCAGCCCGGATGCGCGCTGGCGCATCGCAACCGATGCAGGCGTCTGCAGCAGCGAGTGGCTGGTGGTGGCGGCCGGGCTGGGCAGTCCGCAGCTGCTGCAGCCACTGGGCCACAGCCGGCCCCAGAGCCCGGTGCTGGGCCAGGCCCTGGAGCTGCAGTTGCCAGCAGGCTGCGACGCCGAGCGCTGGCCAGGAAGCGTGAGCTGGGATGGCATCAACCTGGTGCCTCGCCCAGGAGGGCGCCTCTGGCTGGGCGCCACCGTGGAGCCGGGGCTGAGCGAGGGCAGCCCCGAAGCCCTGGCCGAGCTGCGCCAGCTCGCAGGCCATGCACCCGAGTGGCTGCGCGAAGCCAAACCACTGCGCCACTGGCAGGGGCTGCGCGCCCGGCCCGACGACCGGCCAGCCCCGGTGCTCGAGCAGCTCGAACCGGGCCTGTTGCTCGCCAGCGGCCACTACCGCAATGGCGTGTTGCTGGCCCCGGCCACAGCCGACTGGGTGCTGCAACAGCTGGAGCCGTCGAGCCGCTGAAGCGCTGGCAACCCCTGCGTCAAACTGAGCCGAATTGGCCTCGCCATCTTTCTTCTTTATGCGACGCACCACCACCGCACGCGTGCTGATCGGCCTGGCCGGAGTGGCGGCGGGCCTGAGCCTGGCCTCCTGCTCCGTGGGCGGTGGCAGCGGCCCCAGCGGCACGCTGGCTGGCGCGGGGGCTTCCTTTCCAGCGGCCATCTACCAGCGCTGGTTCCAGGAGCTGGCGGGCCAGGGCGTGCGCGTGAACTATCAATCGGTGGGCTCCGGCGCCGGCGTGCGCCAGTTCACGGCAGGCACTGTGGATTTCGCCGCCTCCGATGCGCCGATGAAGGACGACGAAATCGCCAAGGTGAGCCGCGGCGTGCTCCAGATCCCGATGACCGCCGGTGCGATCGCCGTGGCCTACAACAACGCCGGCTGCGACCTCAAGCTGAGCCAGCAGCAGCTGGCTGACATCTTCCTCGGCAAGATCACCAACTACAGCCAGCTGGGTTGCGCCGACAAGAAGATCACCGTGGTGCACCGCTCCGACGGCTCCGGCACCACTTACAACTTCACCAAGCACCTGGCCGCCATCTCGGATGCCTGGAAGAACGGCCCCGGCACCTCCAAAACCGTGGCCTGGCCTACCGGCGTGGGCGCCAAGGGCAATGAAGGGATCGCCGCCCAGCTCAACCAGGTGGAAGGCGGCCTGGGCTATGTGGAATCGGCCTATGTGAAAGGCAAGCTGCAGGCTGCCGCTCTCACCAATGCTTCGGGAGAGGTGGTGAAGCCCAACAGCGCCAGCGAGCGTGAAGCATTGGCTTCGATCAACCTGGGGCCCAACCTGATCGGCGGCAACCCCAACCCGATGAAGGGCTACCCGATCGTGACCTTCACCTGGATCCTGGCTTACCAGAACGGCAACGGCACCAAGGCCGAGCTGCTGAAAAAGGCCTTCAACTTCATGCTCTCTGAGCAGGCCCAAGCCCAGGCTCCGGCACTGGGTTATGTGACCATGCCCGCTCCAGTGATCGAGAAGGCCAAGGCCGCTGTGGCCAAGATCGGCAACTGAAGCCAGCGAAACGACACGCTTGCTCAACTGGTACCAACGAACACATCAGCACCTCTGAGCCCGCGGCATCATCCGCTCACGACCTTCACCGGGTCGGGCAAGGGAGAACCACAGAGACGGGCTCACACCCGTCTCTTTTTTTGGCCAACGCGCGGCCATGAAAAAACCCCGGCCGCAGCCGGGGTTTGAGGGAGAGCCAAGAACTCGTGTGGCCTACTTGCTCTCGGTGAATTCGGCGTCGATCACATCGTCGCTGGCGGCATCCGAGCCGCTGCTGCCGTTGCCACCGGGAGCGCCAGCTGCAGCATCGGCAGCGCCAGCCTGCTGATACACAGCGGCACCAGCGGCGTAGAGGGCCTGCTGCAGGGTTTCGAGTTCCGACTTCATGGTGTCGAAGTCGTCCTTCTCGATCGCCTCTTTGAGCTTGGCGGAGGAGGCCTCCACCTTGCTCTTGTCCTCAGCGCCCACCTTGTCGCCCAGCTCGCCCAGCTGCTTCTC
>VGPP01000106.1 GCA_016882585.1 Cyanobacteria bacterium M_surface_7_m2_037 | reverse complement strand
GAGCGCCGCAACCGGCTGGAAAGCGCCTTGCTCAAGGAGAAAACCCCGGGCGAGCGCAATTTCGCCACCCATGTGGAGCACCTGCTCAGCAAGATCGAAGCCCCCGAATACCGCCGCCTCTGCATCGAAACGCTGATCACCCTGATCGCGTTTGTGGATGCCAACCCCCAGGTGCGCTTCGACGACGACCTGGCCCTCGATGTGGTGATCGGCCACGCCGTGCGGGTGGGCTGGCAGCAGCAGCACCCGGAGCAACCGGCAGACGACTACCCCACCCACAAGGCCGAAGCCTGGGATGGCTTCTACCGCTCCTCGCCGGCCCAGTGCCGCCGCTGGCAGCTGCTGGCGCTCAAGGAGCTGGCGGAACTGCAGCCGGCCTAGATCGGTTCAGCCAGGGTCATGCAGAGCGTGGGCTGCTCCACGCACTGCTCGATCAGATCGGCCAGCAGCAGGGCGCGGGAGGCCTGGGGGCCATCCACCGCCGGCTGCTCCAGGCCGCGCACGCATTGGAGGAAGTGCTCCAGCTCAGCCACCAGCGGATCCACGGGCGAGGTGCTCACCTCCTCGATGAAGCCGTCGTTGCGATACAGCAGCTCGCCGTGATCGGCCGTGAACGAGAGCTGGGTGCGGCGGTGGATCTGCAGGCTGCGGTTGAGGAAATCGGTTTCCACCAGCGCGCTGCGGCAGTGGGCCGAGAGGCTGCGGATCTTGCGGTGGGCCATCTTGCTGGCCGTGAGGCTGGCCACCACGCCGTTGGCGAAGCCGAGGGTGGCGTTCACGTAATCGATCGGGCCCTCGGCGCTGCGTCCGCCAGCGGCCGCCAGGCGCACCACTTTGGAGCCGGCCACCTCCAGCACCAGGTCGATGTCGTGGATCATCAGATCCAGCACCACCGACACATCATTGGCGCGATCGGGGTTGGGGCTGTGGCGCCGGGCCTCCAGCACCACCACCTCCTCATTGGCCACCACCTTCACCAGCTCGCGGAAGGCGGGGTTGAAGCGCTCGATGTGGCCCACCTGCAGCAAGCGGCCGGCCTGCTCGGCAGCGGCGCTGAGCTCCGTGGCCTCCTCCTGGGTGGCAGCAATCGGCTTCTCGATCAACACGTGCACACCGGCCTTGAAGCAGGCCATGCCCACGCGGTGGTGCAACAGGGTGGGCACGGCGATACACACCGCCTCCACCTCGCTCAGCATCTCCTCATAGCTGGCGAACCAGCGGCAGCCGAATTGCTCCACCGCCAGCTGCCCGCGGGCGGGATCGGGATCCGCTACTCCCACCAGCTCGGCATCGCGCAGCAGGCTCAGCACCCGGGCGTGGTGCCAGCCCATGTTTCCAATTCCGATCACTCCAACGCGAACCGGCTGCATGGCGCTGGCGATCTGACGCAGAGATTATCGACGATCGGCGGCGTGATCCACGCATGGATGAAGGCGGCTGCCGCGGCGGCGCTCAGCCGTCCTCCACCTCGGGCTCCACGGCGCGGCGAGTGATCTCCACCCGCTCGATGCGCGGGCCATCCATGGCCATGATCAAAAACTGATGCCCCTTCCAGCGCAGGCTCTCGCCCGGAGCGGGGATGTGCTGCAACCGCTCCAGCAGGAAACCGGCCAGGGTGTGGTGCTCATCGGATTCGGGCAGCTGCAGGCCCAGTTCGCGGTTGAGCTCGTAAATCTCCAGATCGCCGGCCACCAGCCAGCTGTGCTCCTGGAGCTGCTGGAGATCGTCTTCCGGGTTTTCGGGGTCTTCCTCATCGCCCACGATCTCGCTGGTGAGATCGGAGATGGTGACGAGGCCTTCCGTGCCGCCGTGCTCATCCACCACCACCAGCAGCGGTTCGCCGCTGCGGATCACAGGCAGCAATTCGGCCAGGGGGGTGGTCTCCTGCACCTTGGTCACCGGGGTGACGTAGGGGGCCAGGGGTGAATCGCTGCGCAGCAAGCCCTTGGCAATGGGTTCAGCCAGGCGGCGCAGGTCGAGCAGGCCGCGCACATCGTCGAGGGAGCTACCGATCACGGGGAAACGGGCGTGGTGGGTGCTGTGCACCGCCTCCATCAACTCGGCGAAGCGCACCTCCAGCGGCAGGGTCACCATGCCGGAGCGGGGCACCATCACCTCGCGCACCTGGGTGTCACGCAGGGAGAAGAGGCCCTCGAGCATGTCGCGCTCATCGGGCATCAAGCCGATCACGCTGTTGGATTCGATCAGCGTTTCCAGCTCACCCGCCGAGAGGGCCGGCACCAGCTCATCCCAGTTGCGCGGCAGCCCAAGCAGGCGCAGCAGCCCGTTGCCCAACCGCTCGAGTAGCGCCAGCACCGGGCCGAGGCTGCGCATCACGGCTTCAAGCACTGGCGCCAGGCGCAGGGCGCTCGCCTCCGGACGGTGCAGCACCCAAGCCTTGGGCACCAGGCCGCCGAGCAGGGTGGCGAGCACCACCAGGGCCAGGAAGAGCAGACCATCCAGCCAGGCCTGGCCCAACCAGGCGCCGGCAGGCCCGGAGCCCCAGCGCTCCGCCAGGCCCCGGCCCGTCCAGCCCAGGGCCAGCAAGGCCAGGGTCATGCCCAATTGCGTGGTGACCAGGGCCCGCCGCAGGCGGCGCTGCAGGCGTGCCACGGCCGTGGCGCCCCGCTCGCCATCCGCCTCGAGCAGCTGCACCCGGGTGGGCCGCAGCCGGATCAACGCGAATTCCGAGGCAGCGAAGAAGGCCAGCAGGAGCAGCAGGGCCGCCGGTGCCAGGAATCGCATCGGGTTCAGGTGGTGCCTAAAGGATCTCTAGACCAGCTTCAGGCGAGCGCTGACTCAAAGCAACAGGCTGGTGCCGCTGAACCGGTTGACTCCTGGCAGGAGGATTTCCAGATCGGCACGACCATTCCCGTCGACATCGAGCTGGAGAGAACCGCCGGCGAAACGCACCTCTCCAGCCTCGCGCGTAAACGCTTTCTTGCCGATGTAGGTGAGGGAATCAGCCAAAGCTGAAAGATCGATCACATCACCGGCGCGCTGAAAGCCAAGAATCTGATCCTGCCTGCCGCGCTTGGCGAGCGAATCATTCACATCGGCGTACACAAATCGATTGCTGCCGGGGCCGCCGATCAACACATCCGCATTTGCGCCACCCTGGAGCAGATCTTGGCCACCAAGGCCGATGAGCAGATCTTTGGCCGCCCCTCCAGTGAGGGTGTCGTCTTGATCAGTCCCCGTTTTGCTGCCGCCGAACTTCAGCTTGAGAGCATCGAGCTGAGCGGCGAGCTTCTTACTCAATCCGAGCTCGCGATACGAGGGGTAGATCGGCGTCGAGGTTCCTGCCGGAATAGCTCCCACCAACTCCACACGAAAGCGCAGGGGGGAATCAGGGGGGATCGAAGGAGGAGCGCCTTTACTGCCATAAGCCAAGTCGGCTGGGATGGTGAGATCGAGCACCTCGCCCAACCGACGACCAACCAGAGCTTGGTCCCAGCCTTGGATCACCTGCCCACTGCCAAGGGTGAAGTCGAAGAGCCTCCTCCCGGGGATCACAGAAAACGACGCAAAGTCGTAATTGCCATCAAACGGAACTCCATCCCCATTCACGAGTGAACCGGAATAGAGAACGCCGAGCACATCACCCGCGCGCACCACTGGCCCTTTGGCAGCACGGAGAACGCTGATCTCAACCCCACCGGCCATCACACCATCAGGCCAACGACCTGAACCAGCAACGGGGCCACCCTAAGGGCCAAAAACGGGGTGCGTGCAATGGGGATCGCAAGGCTCAAACTCGGCTAAGGCGAAGGATGCGCGCCGCCCTGCAACAGACGAACAAGCATGTGGCGCTGGTGGTCTTGACCGCCAAAGAACACCGCCAGAACCTTGACTTGGCGGACTTTCTCCTCCATGCAAAACCAATAGATCGCCCTGTCCAGGGTCAGATGGCGCAGGCCTGGCAGCACATCGTCATGGGCTTCACCGCGGAACGGTGCTGCTGCCAGTCGTTCAGCAGCGGTGATGATCGCGTCGATGCGCACCTCGGCGTGCCGGGCCGCTTGATCAGGGGGCTCGCCAAAGTCCCGATAAGAGGCTGCGAGAAAAGCCTCGATCAGCGCCAGGTCATCCTCAGCTCCCGCGGCAAAGACCACAGACCAGGAGGGTTGACTCATCCCCTCCGGGCAGCCAGTCGGGACCTGAGAGCCTCAGCACTCACGAATGGACCAGACGCACGTTCGGCGAGCAATGCCTTCAGGGCATCTCGATCGGCCTGTCTGTCGGCGTCCTGCTCTCGCAGCAGATCGAGACCTTGCTGCATCACAGCGCTAAGCGAGGGGAATCGGCCACTCTCAACAAGCGCCCGCGCAAAGGCGTGTTGATCGTCGCGAAGGGAAATCGAACTCTTGACGGTCATACGCAGGCGCGTCCAAGCCGAGTATGACTGAGTCGCACAACCAGCGCAGAAGGTGCCACCGCGCCCAAGCGCTCTTCTTGCTGCTCGACTAGATGGGGGTCGCGAGGATCGAACTCGCCTAAGGCGGATTATGAGTCCGCTGCATTCACCAGATTGCTAGACCCCCGTGCGGCCAGCCGCAGGGCGTGTCTACCACAGGCCTCGAACTACCCGCGAGCCCGGCTGCGGCCAGCTGGGCGGGGCGCTCTGGGCATTGCAGCTGCCCTGGGGCAGGCCCTGGCAGAAGCCGTTGTTCACGTCGGCGGTGCGCCACGGCATCGGGTTGCTCTGCTGTTCGAGCAGCACTTGATAGGTGTTTTCCAGGGCCGAGCCATCCCACACGATCGTTTGATCGGGGAAGCCGAAGCCCATCACCTTGGTGCCATCACCGCCGCCCATGGCAATGCCAAGGATGTCGGTGATCTGGTGGGTGATATCGATGCCGCGGGCGTAGGGCGCGGTGTAGCTGTAGAAGCGGCGCTCCACCAATTGCGGGGTGGTGACCACCGGGCCGCAGCGGGTGACTTCCACCGGGCCGGAAGCATTCATGCCGGCAGGCCCAGATCCAGCCAGGGGTGCTTCCAGGGTGGTGGTGCACACCACCGGGCCAGCTGCAGCGGGCTGCGCGCCCAGGCCACCCGCCAACAGGGCTTGGGCCAAAAGGCCTGATGCCAGCGCCCAGCGCACGGAACAACGCCAGCCCATCCAGCACCCCCAACACACGCTGGGCGCAAACTAGACAGCTCAACCGCCTGACGCCAGAGGCATGACCCAGCTGCCAACCCTTCCTCAGGCCAGCGCTGAGCAACGCCAGCTGTTGCTGCGTCTGCTGGCGGAGCGGGCTTACCGGAACGGCACATTCACGCTGGCGTCGGGCCGCACCAGCGATCACTACGTGAACTGCAAGCCGGTGAGCCTCAGCGGCGAAGGGCTGGCGCTGCTCTCGGCCCAGATGCTTGAGCTGGTGGAGCCCGAGGCCGTAGCGGTGGCGGGGCTCACCCTCGGCGCCGATCCACTGGTGAGCGGCGTGGCGGTAGCCGCCGCCCTGAGCGGCCGATCCCTCGACGCGCTGATCGTGCGCAAGGAAGCCAAGGGCCATGGCACCGGCGCCTGGCTGGAGGGCCCCCTGCCCGAAGCCGGCAGCTGCATCACCGTGCTGGAAGACGTGGTCACCACGGGTGGCTCCTCCCTCAAGGCGGTGAACCAACTGCGCGAGGCCGGTTACACCGTGAACCGTGTGGTGACGATCGTGGACCGCCAGGAAGGCGGCCTCGAAGCGATGACCGCCGCCGGCCTGGAGCTGCAGAGCCTGTTTCTGCTGGAAGAGGTGGCCGCCGTCTCCGCCGCGAGCCGCTCATGAGCGCCGCCAGCCCGGCCCGCTGGAGCACCCCGATCAGCCTGATCCGGCTGGAGGGCGCCGACACAAAGCGCTTCCTGCACGGCCAGAGCAGTCAGGCGATCGAACTGGCACCCGCTGGCGCCTGCCTGCCCACTTGCCTGATCAGCCCCACCGGCCGCATGCGGGCCCTGGCGCTGGTGCGCCTCGATGAAGGCGGCGCCGATCTGCTGGTGCTCGACGGAGATGGAGCGGCGGTGCATCAGGCCCTCGATCGGGTGCTGTTCCCGGCGGATCGGGTGAA
>VGPP01000105.1 GCA_016882585.1 Cyanobacteria bacterium M_surface_7_m2_037 | reverse complement strand
AAATCAGACAGTGGTGTGACCAGCTCGGTGCGGATGGCCCCAGCGAGAGCGCCCCCGATCAAATAGAAGAGGAAGCCGCACACCATGTACTGCAGGCCGATCACCTTGTGATCGGTGCTGAAGCTGAGATAACGGAGCCAGCCCTGGGGCTGCAGGGATTCTGAGGGGGTGAGGCTGAGGGTCATGACTGCACTGCGGCGGGGGACTCAGCAGGGGGATTGGGGCTGTTCTTGGCAACCCAGGCGGCAAAACTTTCGGGCTCCTCCACGATCACACTGGATCGCATGCCGCCGTGATACGGCCCGCAGAGCTCGGCGCACACGATCGGGTATTGCCCCGCTCGGGTGGGCGTGAAGCTCAGCAGGGTGGGCTGCCCTGGGATCACGTCTTGTTTGAGGCGAAATTGCGGCACCCAGAAGGCGTGGATTACGTCGAGGGCCTTCATCTGAAGCGCTACGGGCTGACCCACAGGAACATGCAGTTCGCCGCTGGTGATGTCGGAATCGGGGTAGTGGAAGATGAACGCGAATTGCATGGCCGTTACATCCACCGGTAGTGGTGCGATGGCTCCATCGCCTTCAAGGGCAACGGGGCTGATGCCACCCCAGGTGCGCTCATCGCTGTGCTGCATGCCATGCATGCTGTGGTCGTTGAGCGGTGTCATGCCGCCCATACGGTCGTAGATGTCGTAGCTGTAGATGCCTACGAACAGCACCACAACGGCCGGGATCGCTGTCCAGAGGATTTCCAGCGGAAGATTGCCCTCGATCGCGGCCCCATCACCGGTTTCGCCAGCTCGGCGACGAAACCGCACCAGGCTGTAGAGGATCAGCCCCACGATCCCGATGAACAGGATCGAACCGATGCTGAACAGCACGCGGAAGAGCTCGTCGTACACCGGCGCGTTGGCGCTGGCATCCACGGGCAAAAGATTCACGTTCTGCCCCACCCAGAGCCCGAACAGCACCAGGGCCATGCCGGCCAGCAGGGTGAGGATGGTGGGAGGGATCCGCATAGCTGCGGCGTCGAACGCCCAACCCTATGGACGATCTCCAGGGCTGGCCTACCGCCGTTGACCTTTGCAGCAATCCGGCCGGTTCCGGTGAGGGATTGAACACCGATTGCAACGTGGACTGATGCAATCGTGTGGCCGCCTGTTGCCCTGGTTAGTTTCAGCCCAACCGTGGTTGCTGTAGCCCGATGACGGCCATCACTCTCACGCCGCCGATCGGTCGCCGTGCCGCCTTGGCGGCGCTCAGCGCTCACCTCTTAGTGGCCCTCATCGCCCTGGTGGGCATCGGGGGAGCCACCCGCGTGATGGAGGCAGGGCTGGCCTGTCCGGATTGGCCCCTTTGCTACGGCTCGCTGTTGCCGGGGCGGCAGATGAATCTGCAGGTGTTCCTGGAGTGGTTTCACCGCCTGGATGCCTTCGTGGTGGGAATGGGGTTGCTGGTGCAGGCAGCCCTGAGCACCTGGTGGCGGCGCGAGCTGCCTCGCGCGGTGCCCTGGCTCTCCGGTATCGCCCTGCTGCTGGTGGCCGTGCAGGGCGGTCTTGGCGCCCTCACGGTCACGCTGCTGTTGCCGTTTTCGGTGGTAACGGCTCACCTGGTGACGGCGTTGCTGCTGGTGGCGCTGCTCAGTGCTTGCACGCAGGTGCTGCTGGAGCCATCCACCTCAGGTAAGGCTCCCCAGGCGAGGCGTTTCTCGCTGGATCGGCTCTGGCCCTGGCTGATCGGCGTGGTGGCCCTACTGGCTCTTGGCCAGTGCCTGCTGGGCGGTTTGATGGCCACCCAGTGGGCTGCTGGCCGTTGCCTGAGCTCCGGCGAGGGTTGCGGTTGGCTCCTCGCCCATCGCCTCGGTGCCAGGCCAGTGGCCGCCGCCGTGCTGGTGGCCGCCGCCTGGGGCCTGTGGCGGCGCCAGGCCGAGCGTGTACTCGCCGCCCTGGCGGCCGTGGCCGTGATCGCCCAGGTGGCCCTGGGGGTGATGAGTTTGCGCCTCACGCTGGCGGTGCCTGCCGTCACCGTGGCGCACCAGTTGATGGCGGCGTTCCTCGTGGCGGTGCTCGCCGCCTGGTTCAGCCGCAGCCTGCTTGAGCCCGTTCGTTTGGAGGTGTCCCGTGGTTAGTGCTCCAGCTGTTGCAACGGGTCTGAGCCGTGAACAGGCCGTTCCCTCCCGGGCCAAGGTGAAGCTGCCGGCCTGGCTGGAGATCGCCAAGCCGCGGCTGATTCCATTGCTCCTGGCCACCACCCTTGGGGGGATGGCGTTGTCGGATGGTTGGCCACTGCCTCCCCTGCGGCTGGCCTGCACCCTTGGTGGCGGAGCGCTGGCGGCGGCCGCGGCCGGTGTTCTCAACTGCCTCTGGGAGCAGGAGCTGGATGGGCGCATGCAGCGCACCAGCTCCCGGGCGTTGCCCTCGGGGCGCCTTTCGATGGGCACGGCCTTTGCCATCGCCGTGGCCCTGGCGCTCACGGCATCCACCCTGCTGGTGGGTGGGGTGAATTGCCTGGCCGCCAGCCTGGCGCTGCTGGGCCTTTGCAGTTACGTGCTGCTCTACACCGTGCTGCTCAAGCCGCGTACGCCGCAAAACATCGTGATTGGCGGTGTGGCCGGCGCCATCCCACCCCTGGTGGGTGCCGCGGCGGCCACGGGCCACCTGGGCCTGGGCAGCTGGTGGCTGTTTGCCCTGGTGATGGTGTGGACTCCGGCCCACTTCTGGGCCCTGGCCCTGTTGCTGCGCGACGACTACCGCGCCGTTGGCATCCCGATGCTGCCGGTGGTGAAGGGCACCGCTGCCACGGCCCGGGGCATCAGTGTGTATGCAGCTCTCACCGTGGTGCTCAGCCTGCTTGGGGTTTGGGCCCTGCCCACTGGCGGCCTGCTCTATGGCCTGCTGCTGTTGCCGTTCAACGCGCGCCTGATCCAGATGGCATGGCGCCTGCATCAGGACCCTGACGACGTGCAGCGCGCCCGGGGGCTGTTCCGCTGGTCGATCCTTTATCTCTTTGGCATCTGCCTGTTGCTGCTGCTGGCTCGGATGCCTGCCGGCGCAGAGCTGAGCGCCCAGGGTTGGGATCTGTTGGCTCTGGCTGGGTCCGGCAAAGCAGGTTTCACCCTGGCTGCGGCTGTGGCTGCCTGAGCTTTCTAGATTGGCTTCTCCACTGGCCACAGGGAGCCTGAACGCTTGGCGGATGGGATGCCGGAAGGGGTGATCGAGCTCCAGAACGTGAGCAAGCGCTACGGCAAGGGCGATCGGGCCGTGGTGGCGCTCGATGGGCTCAACCTCAGCGTGCCCGCGGGCAGCCTGTTTGGCCTGCTCGGCCCCAACGGCGCCGGGAAAACCACGAGCCTGCGCATCCTTGCCACCCTGCTGGCGCCCTGCAGCGGCAGCGTGCGCGTGGCGGGTGTGGATGCCTTGCAGGATCCCCGCGGCGTGCGCGAGCGCCTGGGCTATGTGGCCCAGGAAGTGGCCCTCGACAAGATCCTCAGCGGCCGCGAACTGCTGCAGCTGCAGGGCGATCTGTATCACCTAAAGCGAGCTGATCGCGACCAGCGCATCGCTGAGCTGATCGAGCTGCTGGGCATGGGCGACTGGATCGATCGCCGCAGTGGCACCTACTCCGGTGGCATGCGCCGCCGCTTGGATCTGGCATCCGGGCTGCTGCACCGCCCCCAGGTGCTGGTGCTGGATGAACCCACGGTGGGGCTGGATATCGAAAGCCGCGCGGCCATCTGGCAGGTGCTGCGCCAGCTGCGCGATCAGGGCACCACGGTGCTGCTGAGCAGCCACTACCTCGAGGAGGTGGATGCCCTGGCCGATCAGCTCGCGATCATTGAGGGTGGCCGGGTGATTGCCGCTGGCCAGCCCTCGCAGCTGAAGGCGGCCTTGGGTGGTGATCGGGTGACGCTGCGGGTGCGCGAATTCAGCGATGAACCCGAGGCGCTGCAGGTGCAGGAGCTGCTGCAGCGCTGCCCGGGGGTGCGCCAGGTGGTGGTGAACCGCGCCCAGGGCTACTCCCTCAACCTGGTGGTGGAGCACGACGGGGTGGTGGAGCAGCTGCGCCGTCAGCTGGCGGAAGCGCAACTGCCGGTGTTTGCCCTGGCCCAGAGCCGCCCCAGCCTGGATGATGTGTACCTCCAGGCCACCGGCCGCACCCTGATGGATGCGGAGCTGGCGGTGGCGGGCAGCCGCGACCCCAAGGCTGAGCGCAAGCAGTCGATGCGCTGATCTGGCCTCGTTCTCTTCTTCCGTCGTTGTTTCTTTCTCAGCCGCGATGACCAGCGCCGCTCCCTCTCTGATCAACGCTGCGGCTGCCACGCCTCCCCAGCGTTCCGCCACATCGGAGCTTGTGCAGGAAACCCTGGCGCTCACCCGGCGGCTGTTCCTGCAGCTGGCTCGCCGCCCTTCCACCTTGGTGGCCGGCGTGCTGCAACCGCTGATCTGGCTGGTGCTGTTTGGGGCGCTGTTCGCCAATGCGCCTGAGGGGCTGCTGCCCGATGGCATGAGCTACGGCCGCTTTCTCGGCGCCGGCGTGATCGTGTTCACCGCCTTCAGCGCCGCTCTCAACGCTGGCCTGCCAGTGATGTTCGATCGAGAATTCGGCTTCCTCAATCGCCTGCTGGTGGCGCCGCTGCGATCCCGCAGCTCGATCGTGCTGGCTTCTGTGCTCTACATCACGGCCTTGAGCCTGGTGCAGAGCGTGGCGATCATGGCCACCGCCTGGGCCTTGGGCTATGGCTGGCCCGGCGGAGCCGGCTTGCTGCTGGTGCTGTTCACGCTGCTGCTGTTGGTGTTCGCCGTCACCGGGCTCAGCCTGGGGCTGGCCTTTGCCCTGCCGGGCCACATCGAATTGATCGCGGTGATCTTCGTGGCCAACCTGCCGCTGCTGTTTGCCAGCACCGCGCTGGCTCCGATTTCGTTCATGCCCACCTGGCTGGGCTGGCTTGCAGCTCTGAATCCCCTTACCTTCGCGATTGAACCGATTCGCGCCGCCTACGCCGGCCAGTTCTCGCTTTCAGCTGTGGTGCTGGTTGCTCCTTACGGAGAGCTCAGTGCGGCGGCCTGTTTGGGAGTGCTGGCTGCCCTGGCGCTTGGACTGTTCCTGTTGATCCGCCCGCTGCTGGATCGCAAGCTCGCCTGATCCTCAATCTGTGGCTTCTCGACCTCCCGCTGTTCCTTCGCCCCAGGCTCGCCGGCAGGCGCAGATCCAGGCGCTGCAAGCTGCGCTTGCCACGCGTGATGCCCAGGCCATCGAGCGGCTCCTGGGCCAGTGGGCTCATCGCCAGGGTTTGAAGCAGATGCCAGCTCTCAGCCAGGAGCTGGCTGAGGCGGATCCGGAGGGATGGGCTTGGTGGGAGGCACAGCACAGCCAAGCCATTCCGGTGCTCGCTCAAGCCCCTGCAGCGGTTGCTGCGGTGCCGGAACCGCCCCAGCCCGAGCCTGAGTTGGCTCCCGAACCCCGGCTTCAGCTGCCGCGTGCAAGCCGCCCGGCGCCAGCCCCCAGCCATCCAGCGGTGGTTCAGCTGCGCAGCTGGCTGCCCGATCGTGAGGAGCGCCGTGCTGCCTGATCGTTCCCAGCTGCAGGGCGGCTTGATCGTGTCGGTGCAGGCCCCGGAGGGATCGCCGATGCGCCAGAACGAGGTGATTGCCGCCATGGCGGAAGCCAGCCTCAACAATGGTGCCGTTGGTGTGCGCCTGGAAAGCCCGGAGCACATTGGTGCGGTTCGGCGCCGTTGTCCCGAGGCGCTGATTGTGGGTCTGTGGAAGCGCACCTACCCCGATAGCCCCGTGTACATCACGCCGGGTTGGCAGGAGATTCAGGCGGTGTGGGCCGCCGGCGCTGATGTGATTGCCCTCGATGCCACAGAGCGGCTGCGGCCGGATGGCGCCGTGCTGGCGGAGTTGGTGCAGCGCGCTCGCGGCGATCTGGGAGCCGTGCTGATGGCGGATGTCGACAGCCTGGCCAACGGTGTGCAAGCGGCTGCCCTGGGCTGCCAATGGGTGGGCACCACGCTCTACGGCTACACCGAAGCCACAGCAGCCTTGCGGCCTCCCGCCTGGGATCTGCTCCCGGAGCTGCGGCGTGAGCTCCCGGCCGAC
>VGPP01000104.1 GCA_016882585.1 Cyanobacteria bacterium M_surface_7_m2_037 | reverse complement strand
CCGTCAACCTCTGCCGTCAGGTTGACCTAGGACGCAAACAGCGCTTCCCAAAAGCGTTGCGCTGCAGTCGTTTTGATGAAGTCGGGGCGACAGGATTCGAACCTGCGACCTAGTGCTCCCAAAGCACCCGCGCTACCAAGCTGCGCCACGCCCCGTTGTGACGGAGCTTACCCGTCGCCCTCGCCAGCGGCAGGGCTCCACCACACGGTGCAGCGGTAGCGGGCCGAGAGGTCGCGCACCATCGTGGTGCACTGCACGCGGCTCACGCTGTTGCCGGCTGGCATCGAGCTGGTGGCGATCGCAATCGCTGCCTGCTTGCTCATGATCGAGCCCGCCGTGGCGGAGCCCGCTAACGCCGGCGTGCCTTGCAGCAAGCCGAGCGCAGCCAGGGCAGAGAGGGCGGCACAGCGCATCAGCTCGGGAAACTCTGGCCTTTTTCTAGGGGCCCGGTACAACGCGTGCAACCTGGGTGGTGAGCCTGCTTGAGCGCTCGGCGGTTGTTGCTGGTTGTGCTGGCTTTCGGCATCTCGCTGACCTTGGCGGTGCAGGCGGAGCCACGGCTGGACGCCGCTCTCGATCCGGCGATTCCGCCACGGCCGGCGCAGGTTCCCGCTGAAACACCGGTGGCGGATGTGGTGTTGGCCAGCGCAACGCCAGCCCAGCTCTCGCAAGAGGCGGCCTGGCCCCTGCGGCCCGGCGAGCCCCTGCGCCTCGTGTACCCACTGGCGATTCAGGCCGAGGAGGTGGATCCCTACGGCTGGCGCTACTCCGAAAGCCGCCAGGCCTGGCGCATGCATGCCGGCCAAGACCTGGTGGCGCCAGAAGGCACCCCGGTGCTGGCGATGCTCCCTGGCCATGTGGTGCTGGTGGAGGAACTCGATGGCTATGGCCTCACCGTGGTGCTCGATCACGGCCGCGGGTGGCAGACCCTCTATGCGCACCTCCAGTCGGCCTCGGTGCAGCCGGGCGACTTTCTGCCTGCCGCCACGTCCTTGGGTGAGGTGGGTCAGAGCGGCAGGGCCAGTGGGCCGCACCTGCATGTTGAACTGCGCCGCCGCGATGGTGATCGGATGCTGGCGCTCGATCCCACGCCCTTGATCGATCAGGCCACACGTCTGTTGCCGCAGGCGCCACCGCCGTTGCAGCAGGCTCAGGGGATCCCGTTCCCCTCGCCTTGATCCGGATCGAGCGCTCTGGCCTGCAGCTGCGTCATGGGGTGGCCTGGCTCCAGCAGCAAGGTTTCCAACCCCCGCAGCTGCGCCAGGCCTTAGGTCAGAGCCTGGCTTGGGAACAGCCGCTGGTCACGGTGTACGGCAAGCAGCACCGCACGCCGCGGCTCACCTGCTGGGTGGCGGATCCCGGCTGCACCTACCGCTACAGCGGCCTGCAGCAGGTGATTCATCCGTGGACGGCCGAGCTCGAGACCCTGCGCCAGCTGCTGCTCGATCAGCTCGGCGTGCGCTTCAACAGCCTGCTGCTCAACCGCTACCGCGACGGCGCCGATCGCATGGGTTGGCACGCCGATGACGAGCCCGAGCTCGACGATCAGGCTCCGATCGTCTCCCTCAGCCTCGGCGCTGCTCGCGATCTGCGCTTCCGGCCGCGCCGCGGCGGTGATGCACCCTTCGCCATCCACCTGGCGGATGGCGACCTGCTGGTGATGGATCCGCCTAGCCAGCGCCACTGGCAGCACGCGCTGCCGCCGCGGGCGCGGGTGCAGCACGAGCGGATCAACCTCACCTTTCGCGTGATTCGGCCGGCCTGAGTCAGCCGAGCACGGCGATGCAATCGATCTCCACGCGGGCGCCCTTCGGCAGGGCCGCCACTTCCACGCAGGCCCGCGCCGGTGACACACCGGCTCCGAACACCTCGGCATAAAGGGCATTCACCTTGGCGAAATCGCCGAGGTCGGCCAGAAACACGGTGGTGCGCACCACCTGTTGGGGGGTGCAGCCCGCTTCGCTCAGCACCGCTTTGAGGTTGCTCAGCACCTGGCGGGTTTCGGCCTCCACATCGCCGCCGCCCACCATCGCGCCGGTGGCGGGATCCAGGGCGATCTGGCCGCTGCAATAGAGCACCCCACCGGCCTTCACGGCCTGGTTGTAAGGACCCACGGGCGCCGGAGCAGCGTTCGTGGTCACGGCTTCGATCGTGGGGCTGGTCATGCTGGAGGGAAGATGGGCGCTGAGCCTATGGCCAGAGCGCCTGATGCGAATCGAGCTGTCCAACCCTGAGTTGCCGCTGCGGCCCCAGGTGGAGCTCGATGGGCTGTGGCACCGCTACCGCGGTGCGGCGTCCACGGGCGACTGGACCCTGCGCGATATCCAGTTCCAGCTGCGCCCCGGTGAATTGGTGGGCCTGCTGGGGCCATCCGGTTGCGGCAAAACCACGCTGCTGCGCCTGATTGCCGGCTTTGAGCAACCCGATCGCGGTGTGGTGCGCATCGGCGGGCAGGAGGTGGCCGGCCCGCACCGCTGGTTGCCGCCGGAGCGCCGCGGCGTGGGCATGGTGTTTCAGGACTACGCCCTCTTCCCCCACCTCGATGCCTGGCGCAATGCCTGCTTCGGCTTGCGCCGCGGGCAGGACAGCAGCCGCGCCGCCTGGTTGCTCGAGCTGCTGGGCCTCAAAGGGCTCGAGCATCGCTACCCGCACGAGCTCTCCGGCGGGCAACGCCAGCGCCTGGCCCTGGCCCGGGCCCTCGCACCCGGCTGCTCGCTGGTGCTGCTCGATGAACCCTTCTCCAACCTGGATGTGGAGGTGCGGTTGCGGCTGCGGGCCGAGCTTCCCGGCGTGTTGGCGCGCTGCGGCGCCAGTGGCGTGATCGTGACCCACGATCCAGAGGAAGCCCTGGCCATCTGCGATCGGGTGGCGGTGCTCGAATCCGGCCATCTGCACCAGTGCGCCAGCCCCCAGGAGCTGGTGGCCGCGCCGGCCACCGCCTTTGTGGGCCGCTTCGTGCTGCAGAGCAACCTGCTCCTCGCCCGCTGGCAGGGCAGCACGCTCACCACGGCCTTTGGCGCCCTGGAAGCACCGGCTGGTGTGCCGCTGCCCGCTCCGTCGGAGGCCGATGATCTGCAGGTGTTGGTGAGCCCCCAGGGCCTCCTGCTCACGCCGGATGACACCGCCGAGGACTGGGTGCTGGGCCGTGAATTTCTCGGCCGCGAATGGCTGTATCAAGTGCAATGCGGCCAGGGGCGGCTGCGGCTGCGTTTGCCGCTGGAGCACGACTACAGCCGCGGTCAGCGCTGCCAGCTGCGGTTGCGGGCGGGTGAGCCGGTGCGGCTGTTCCCTGCGGGCATCGATCTGATCGCCGCCACCGCAACGGCGCCGCTCTGATTCGACCCGGCAGGGGATCAGCCTTTCCAGAGGTCTTTGCTGCCGCGCAGCTTGCGCAGGCTGTCGGCATCGGCCGCCCGCACAAACAGATTGGTGGCTCGCTCGAGGCCGATGCTGCTGGGAATGGTGGGCTCTTGCCTGGCCCTGAGCGCTTCCACCTCCGCCAGCCGCGCCTGAATCGCCTCATCAGCGGGGCATTCGGCGGCCGCCCAGCGCAGGTTGCCGGCGGTGTACTCATGGGCGCACCACACCTTGGTGGCATCCGGCAGGGCCGCCAGGGCCTGCAGCGAGGCGTGCATCTGCTGCGGTGTGCCTTCAAACAGGCGGCCGCATCCCGCGGCAAACAGCGTGTCGCCGCAGAACACATGGCCGCCGTGATCCCCCGCTGGCGGCAGGTAGTAGGCGATGTGATGGGCGGTGTGGCCTGGCACGGCCAACACCTCAATGGAGCGGCCCAGCAGCTCCAGCTGATCACCCCCCTGCACCGCCAGCGTTTGCAGCGGGATGCGGGCTTGATCGGCGCTACTGGCAATCACGGCCGCCTCGGGCCAGCGCTGCAGCAAGCCCGGTGTGCCGCCGATGTGGTCGTGGTGGTGATGGGTGTGCAGGATCGCGCTGAGCTCCAGACCCTGCTGCTCGAGCCAGTCGATCACCGGTTCGGCCACGGCCGGATCCACCACCACCGCTGGGCCGGGGCTGGCGCCATGCAGCACAAACACATAGTTGTCGTTCAGCACCGGGATCAGCGCCACCCGCTGGGCGATCGGCGCTGTGGTGAGGGCCTGTTGCATCGTTAAAGTCCCGGTTCAGGCTGACTCCCATGATCACCGTCGCGCTGGCCAAGGGAGCCCTCCTCAAGGATTCCGTGGCGCGCTTTGCCGCTGCCGGGCTCGATTTCGCCGCCGTGCTGGAGCCGGGCAATCGCCAGTTGATGGTTCCCAGCGCCTGTGGCCGCGCTCGGGCCCTGCTGGTGCGCAATGCCGATGTGCCGGTGTATGTGGCCTACGGCCAGGCCCAGCTCGGTGTGGTGGGCTACGACGTGCTCCGCGAACACCAGTTGCCGGTGGCCCACTTGGTGGATCTCGGCTTCGGTGGCTGCCGCATGAGCGTGGCTGTGAAGGCCACCAGCCCTTACCGCCGCGCCGCTGATCTGCCGGCCCACTGCCGCGTGGCCAGCAAGTTCACCCGTTGCGCTGAGGAGTATTTCGAAGCCCTTGATCTGCCGGTGGAGCTGATCCACCTGGCCGGCTCGGTGGAGCTCGGGCCGATCACCGGGATGAGTGAAGCGATTGTGGATCTGGTGGCCACCGGCCGCACCCTGGTGGAAAACGGCCTGATCGCCATCGAAGATCTGTTCCACTCCACCGCGCGTTTGGTGGGGCATCCGCTTTCGCTGCGCCTCGATGGCGGCGAGCTGCAGGGGATCGTGGATCAGATCGCGGCGGTGTCCAGCCGCCCGGCCGCCTGATGGCTGCTCGCGATCGGCAACGCCTGCTGCGCCTGCTGCCCTACCTGGGCCGCGACCGCAAACGCCTTCTGCTCACCCTGGTGCTGCTGATCCCGGTGGCAGGGGCCGCCGCCGTGCAGCCCCTGCTCGTGGGTCAGGCGATTTCAGCGTTGCGCCAGGAGCCCGTGCTCGCCTGGCTGGAGCCGCTGCCCCTGGCGCAGCAGCTGCGCACCTTGGTGTTGCTGCTGCTGGTGGCGGTGCTTGTGCGCCTTGGCCTGCAGGGTTTGCAGAGTTTCAACGTGCAGGCGGTGGGCCAACGGCTCACGGCCCGCATCCGCAACGACCTCTTCGCCCACGCGCTCGATCTCTCGCTGCGCTTCCACGACCGCACGCCGGTAGGCAAGTTGCTCACCCGCCTCACCAGCGATGTGGATGCCCTGGCGGAGGTGTTTGGCAGTGGTGCCGTGGGCCTGCTGGCGGATCTGGTGACTCTGCTGGTGATCGCCGCCACGATGATCACGATCGAGCCGCGCCTGGGTGTGCTGCTGCTGGCTTCGCAGGTGCCGGTCACGCTCACGATGCTCTGGCTGCAGCGCCGCTACCGCAAGGCCAACTACCGGGTGCGCGAGGAGCTCAGCCAGCTCAACGCCGATCTGCAGGAAAACCTGCAGGGGCTCGAGGTGGTGCAGATGTTCCGCCGCGAGGCTTACAACTCCGCTCGCTTCGGCAAAACCACCGAGGCCTACCGCCAGGCGGTGAACGGCACGATCTTCTACGACTCGGCCATCTCCGCCCTGATCGAGTGGGTATCACTCGGCGCGATTGCGCTGGTGCTGGCCCTGGGGGGCTGGATGGTGACGGCCGGCGCCATGGGCCTGGGCACCCTCACCACCTTCATCCTCTATTCGCAGCGCTTGTTTGATCCGCTGCGCCAGCTGGCGGAGCGCTTCACCCAGATCCAGGGCGGCCTCACCGCGGTGGAGCGCATCGGTGAACTGATGGAGGAGCCGATCGAGATCCAGGAACTCCCCCAGGAGCAGCGCTCTGCCGCGGCGGTGCTGAGCGGCCGCGAGCGCAGCAGTGCCGGCGAGGTGGTGTTCGACAACGTGTCGTTCGCCTACCGCGCCGACGATCCGATCCTCACCAACCTCTCCTTCCGCATCGCACCGGGAGAGCACGTGGCCCTGGTGGGGCCCACCGGGTCCGGCAAGAGCACGGTGATCCGCCTGCTCTGCCGCCTCTACGAACCGCAGCAGGGCCGGATCCTGCTCGATGGCATCGACATCCGCGAGCTGCCCATCCCCACCCTGCGCCA
>VGPP01000103.1 GCA_016882585.1 Cyanobacteria bacterium M_surface_7_m2_037 | reverse complement strand
AACCATTCCCCGAGCCCAAGCAGTAGCTGCAGGCGAGGCCGCACCACCAGATAGGAAAACCCACCCGGGAACAGCATCAACGGATGACGCGACCAGCCGTAGCGCTGCTGTTGCTTCGGCGACAACTGCTGAAACTGTTCAACTGTGATCAGCGCCGAAGGCCCTCGGTAGCGATCCCAGTTGCCGTTGTGGCGGTGGTGAAACGCATGACCGCGCGACCAGGGATGTTGCGGAATCGCGTTGACAACGCCCAGCAGAAAGCCAACGGCGCGGTTGAGAACGCGGCTGCGAAAGAAGGAGCCATGGCCGCAGTCGTGCATCAACGAAAAGCTACGGGCTGAAAACAGCACCAGCAGCGCAACAGCTGGCACGGTCAACAGTGATTCGAGCCGCAGCGGCCGCCAGATCCAGGGCAAACAGGCCCAGAGCAGTGCTGTGGGAGCCAGGGCGGTGCACAACTGCCAGACAGCCCGAAGGTTGTCGGGTTGGCGAAAGGGAGCCAGCGAAAATTCGCCGCGGTTCCGAAGCTGGGTTTGGTGCAAGGAGGAGGCCGTACCTGATCACCAGGTGCGATGCATCACCTGCTCAGGCATCACCCTAATGGGAGTGCCTCGGCAGACGCTGCTCCAGTGCGCCTCAACCGCTGATGCGGCTGAAGTCGGCCAGCACCGCAGCCTGGTTGCGGAGCACACCGAGAAGGTTGAGGCGGTTGCCGCGGATGGCGGCGTTGTCAGCCATCACCATCACGCTTTGCTCACCGTCGAAGAACGCAGCCAAGGCTGAGGCACCGGCAATCAATCCTTGGGCCAAACGGCTGTAGCGATCGACGCTGTCGCTGGTGGCGATGGGCTCCAGCTGCTCGATCACAGCCAGCATTCCGGCTTCGCTGCTCTTCTCAAACAGCTCAGCATCCACCACTCCGGCCGCCGAAAGCACGGTGGCAGGGAGCTCTCCCTTCTCGGCCAGGCGAGCCGCACGGGTGACCACCGCCTGCACCGCCGCCAACTCTCCGCTGGCGCGCAGGGTCATCAGCAACTCCGCCCGCTGCCGCGCATCACCCGGGTCCGTAATCACGCGCTCAATCGGCACACCATCACCGGCCACGGCCTGCACCAGATCCACAGCCGTGCCGCCCTCTTCGAGCAAACTCTGCAACCGCTGGCGTAGGAACTCAGCAAGCTCGCTCGCCAAAGCAGCGGCATCCACCTTGAACTCCGGCAGCAGCTGAGCCCAGTGGGCCGTTGCCCGCTCCAGCAGTTGCTGCAGGTTCAGGCTCCAGCCTTTCGCCCAGAGGATCTGCAGCACACCGTTGCCGGCGCGGCGCAGGGCGTAGGGATCGGAGGACCCGCTGGGTCGCTCTCCTTTGGCATAGATGCTCAGCAGCAGTTCCAGGCGCTCTGCCAACGCCACCACCGCGCCGGCATCAGAGTCGGGCAGGGCATCACCAGCGCCGCGGGGCAGGTAGTGCTCCAGCACGGCCAAGGCCACCTCACGGGGCTCCCCCTCCGCCAACAGATATTTGCCGCCCATCACCCCCTGAAGTTCGGGGAATTCACCCACCATCTGGCTCACCAGATCGTGCTTGCACAGATGGGCTGCCCGGCGGGCATGGCTGGCTGTGGCCGCGGGAAGCTCCAACAGCTCCAGCAGCACATCCGTGCACCACTCCAGACGCTCCACCCGATCGAGCAGCGAACCCAGGCCAGCCGCAAAGGTCACGCGGGCGAGCTGATCGCGGCGATCGATGCTGGGCACCGCACGATCGGCATCCACAAAAAACTCAGCATCCGCGAGGCGGGCCTTCAGCACCCGTTCGTTGCCGCGGCGCACTATGGCGAGCGCCTCAGGCCGGCCATTGCCGATGCAGAGGAAGCGAGGCAGAAGGCTGCTACGGGCATCCAGAGCCAACGGATCCTGTTCGGAACCCTGGCGGTAGAGCGGCACATAGCGCTGGTGGGCGCGCATCACGGTGCTCAGCACTTCAGCCGGAAGCGAGAGGTAGTGCTCATCCACGCAGCCTTCAATGAGCAGGGGAGCCTCCACGAGATCCGTGAGCTCTTCAAACAGATCCTCCGGCAGATCCGGGGTGGCCTGAAGGGCCTGGGCGGCTTGATCCACGTTGGCGCGGATCCACGCGGCTCGCTCGCCACGATCCACTTGCACACCCGCGGCTGCCAGGGCTTCGTCGTAGGCGGCAGCAGTGCTGATCGCAACCGCCCCACCGTGCAGACGGTGGCTGCGGCTGGTGTTGCCGCTAAGCACCTCGGGATCACTGCCCTCCAGCCGCACCGGCACCACCTGGCCATCGAGCATCGCCACCAGCCAACGCACCGGCCGTGAGAAGCGACTCTCCCCGGAGCCCCAGCGCATGAAGCGGCGCCCCTGAAGGCTGCTGATCCATTGGGGAATCCACTCACCCAACAGCTCAGGAGCCGAACGTCCCCGCTCAAGCACCGTGGCGAACACAAAGGGGCCCTTCGGGGTCTCGCGCACCTCCAGTGCCGCAGGGTCGATGCCGCAGCGCTTGGCAAAACCCACGGCAGCCGGCGTGGGAACACCGTCTTTGAAGGCCTGAGCCGCAGGAGGGCCCTTGCGCTCCTCCTCCAGATCGGGGGCGGCCGCCTCCAGATCGGCCACCTGCACCGCTAAGCGGCGCGGTGTGCTGGTGCAGCGAATCGCGCCATGGCCCAGGCGTGCCTCGCCCAGATCACGGCGGAGCATCTGCTCGAGCTGCGGCAGCGCCAGGCGGGCGAAATCAGCAGGGAGTTCCTCGGTCCCGATCTCCAGCAGAAAGGTCGACACGAGGTTTCACCCAAACAGCCGCCCACTGTATTCAGGCAAGTCTTCAGGCCCGTATTCAGACCAGTGCTGATCGACGTTTCGCTACGGTCATGTCTCCACTCCGATGCAGCGTGTGACCGTGACGGCAGGGTCTGATGAGCAGAGCTCTGAACTTCAGAGCAGCCGCAGCTTCTCGCCCTGCATCGCCAACGGGGCTGAACGCTCCAAGTTTGAGCAACTGAAGGCCGATAGCGATTACCTGCGCGAACCGCTGGCCACCGAGCTCGAGAACGAGCAGCCCAACTTCAGTGAAGGTGCCGTTCAGCTGCTCAAGTTCCACGGCAGCTATCAACAAGACAACCGCGATAACCGCCAGAAGGGGCATCAGAAGGACTGGCAGATGATGCTGCGCCTGCGCAGCCCAGGCGGCCGCATTCCGGCCTCGCTGTTTCTGGCCATGGACGATCTGGCGGATCGACTGGGCAACGGAACCCTGCGCGCCACAACGCGTCAGACCTTCCAGATGCATGGGATCCGCAAGCACAACTTGCGGGAAGTGATCGGCACCATCGTGCGGGGCATGGGCTCCACCCTGGCCGCCTGCGGCGACATCAACCGCAACGTGATGGCCCCGGCTGCTCCCTTCGACAAGGGCGCCTACCCCGCAGCGCGCCAACTCGCGAACGACATCGCCGACACCCTCAGCCCTGTTGCCGCTGAAGGGGCCTACCTGGATCTCTGGGTGGATGGTGAGCTCAGCTACCGGATCAAGCCCACCCGGGCGGTGAACAAGGTGCGTGAACGCCAGCAGGAAGCCGGCGTGTTCAGTGGCGATCGCGAGGAGCCGCTGTATGGCACCACCTATCTGCCACGGAAATTCAAGTGCGCCGTCACGGTGCCGGGTGATAACTCGGTGGATCTGCTCACGCAGGACATCGGCCTGGTGGCCTTCGCCGATGCCAACGGCAGCCTGCGCGGTTGCAATGTGTATGTGGGTGGTGGCATGGGCCGCACCCACAACAAAGAAGAAACCTTCGCGCGTACCGCCGATCCCCTCGGCTACGTGGAGGCCGAGCATGTGCTCGATCTGGTGCAGGCGATCCTGGCGCTGCAACGCGATTACGGCGATCGCAACAATCGGCGCCACGCCCGGATGAAGTACCTGATCCACGATCAGGGCATCGCCTGGTTCAAACAGGAACTGAAAGCCAACTATTTCCAGCACCCGATCAAGGGCATGCGGCTGGAACCGAAGGCCAAACTGCTCGACTACCTGGGTTGGCATCGCCAGGGCAGCGGCACCTGGTTCGTGGGCATCCCCCTGTTGTGCGGTCGCCTGGCTGGGGATCTCAAGCGCGGCCTGCGCCAGCTGGTGGAGACCTACCAGTTGGAAGTGCGGCTCACCCCCAACCAGGATCTGCTGCTCTGCAACATCGGCACCGCCCAGCGCGGCAGCGTGCGCGCGGCCCTCGAAGCCATGGGCATCACCACACCCGAGGCGCCGCCGCTGCTGGCCCGCCATGCCATTGCCTGCCCTGCCCTACCGCTCTGCGGGCTTGCCGTGACGGAAGCGGAACGGATCCTGCCCGAGGTTCTCGATCGCCTCGATGCCCAGCTGCGGCGGCTGGAGATCGAGAAGTCGATGCTCGTGCGGATGACCGGCTGCCCCAACGGCTGCGCCCGTCCCTACATGGCCGAACTGGGCCTGGTGGGCGATGGCGTGAATCAATACCAGCTCTGGTTGGGTGGCACCCCCAATCTCAGCCGCCTGGCAGAGCCTTACCTCGAGCGGATGCCGCTCGAGAAGCTGGAAAGCACGCTCGAGCCGCTGCTCCTCGGCTGGAAAGCCGCAGGTGGCCGCCGTTCGTTCGGTGATTACGTGGCGAAGCTCGGGCGTGATCAGGTGAAGGAGCTGCTGGCCGGGGCGGCCTGAGCGGTTGGGGAGCCGCCCTTTATGGGCGCCTCCTCTGATCGCCCATAAAGGGCCTGCGCTTGGCCCGTACGCCAGGCCCACAGCTGATCGCCATGGCTGAAATGCCACCACTCATTCGGGTGTTGGGCAAAGCCTGCCTCCAACATCACGGCAGCCAGCAGGTCGCGGCGTTGTTGAAACCGAGCCGCCTGGCTGCGCAGTGCTGGATCGATGGCTTCCCGTGCAACCCCGCCGAAGTGATCGGGTTCTGACACGGGCCCGATCGCATCGATCGCTGAGCCCAGATCGAGGGGCGCACCATCCGAATCCGCCAGGGTGAGATCCACAGCGGCCCCAGTGCTGTGGGGCGGTGGCGTGGCCGGATCCTCACTCGGAGGCGCCCAGAAGCGGCCCACCTCTTGCTCTACCGCATCAAGCTGAGGACTGGGCTGCTGTGGGTCGATCCCACGCCGCTGACACTCCTCAGTGATGGCGTAGGCCACCATGAAGCGTTGGACCGCCAGCGGCCGCCAGGCATCAAAAATGGCGAGCCGATAGCCGGGGCTGCGCGCCTGCAGCAGCCGCTGAGCCTGCAGCAGCCTCTCGATCACCCCCTGCCGCAGGCGAAAGGGGCATGCGTCCGCGCCGTAGGGAGCACCAGCCATCACGTAGGGATGGGGCTCCAGCCGCAGCAGATCAGCCGGCAACGGCAGCAGCGGTTCAGCGCAGTCGTGGATGGGGATCGGGCTCCAGGGACGCATCGTGCTCAGTTCAGACGGGCCGGGGCCGCCGTGCGCTGGCGCTGGTCCGCCAGGGCGGCGGCCAGGCCGGCATGGGCCTCCAGGCTGGGATCGCTCTCCATGATCTGCTGCGCCACCCGGCGGGCCTGCTCGAGCACATCGCCGTCGTCGGTGAGGCTGGCCAGGGCCAGATCCGGCAGACCGCTCTGGCGGGTGCCCAGCACCTGCCCAGGCCCCCGCAGGCGCAGATCCATCTCGGCGATCTCGAAGCCATCGGTGGAATGCACGAGCACCTCCAGCCGCTGGCGGGCCAAGGCGTTGCGGCTGTCGTTGATGAGCTGGCAGTAGGAGGCCGCAGCGCCGCGCCCCACCCGGCCCCGCAGCTGGTGGAGCTGCGCCAAACCAAAACGATCGGCATGCTCGATCACCATCACGCTGGCCTCGGGCACATCCACGCCCACCTCCACCACCGTGGTGCTCACCAGCACCTGGGTGTGGCCAGCGGCGAAGGCCCCAATCGCCGCCTGCTTCTCGGGGCTGGGCATGCGGCCGTGCAGCAAGCCCACCTGCAGATCGGGAAAAATCTGGGTGCTCAACTGCTGGTGCACCTCCACCGCGGAGCGCAGATCCAGCTTCTCGGATTCCTCCACCAGCGGCAGCACCACATAGGCCCGCTGACCCAGGGCAACCTGCTCACGGATCAGCTGATACGCCTGCTCCCGCTCCCCAGCCGACAGCATCGCCGTGCGGATCGGCG
>VGPP01000102.1 GCA_016882585.1 Cyanobacteria bacterium M_surface_7_m2_037 | reverse complement strand
TGATCAGCTGCGGCATCAGATCCGCCATGCGCCGGTAGCACTGCGCGAAGGGTTCGGCGTTGTGGTTGTCGCCTTCGCCCGGGTGCTCGAGCATGAACTGGAGGTGATTGATCAGTTCACCGTTGGCACCCGCGGGAATGGTGGGCTGATGCATGTGCAGGGCGCAGGCAAAGCACGCCTTGAGGTCCTGCGCTGGGGCCGCTCGTTTGGGCTCCGCTGTTGGCGGTCGCTGGTTCATCACGGCCCGCAGTTCGGCTTCACGGCCGGCGATCGGCGGCGGCTTCAGCACTGGAGGGTTGGTCAGGGTGGTTCCGCGATCCCACCCACCATCACCACGCTTCGCTCAGGCGGCAACAGATCGGAGCGCTCAGCTGCGCTGACGGCGATTGGCCTTGCGGGTGCCGCCGTAGCGATACCCGGGCTGTTCGCGCAGGGCCGGCCAGCACTGCGGGCAAACCAGTTGCCATTCGGGTTCCACCGCGGAGCACACCCGGTAGTGGATGGGCCCGGTGCCCCGGCAGCGGTCGCAGCGGAAGGCGTCGCCTCCGGCGCTCCGCTGCAGCAGCCACTGCTCTTCTTCCTCAGTGGAGAGGCGCCCGAGTGCCGCATTGCGGTGCGGGTAGCGGCCGAAGCGCCGCAGCCAATCGGCATGGCGCCGGGCCACGGCGGCGGTGGCGGCATCGCTGTAGCGCTCCAACAGCGGGATGCTCGCCTCCACCACCGGCAGGCTTTCGCTGTGCACGTGCGGCATCAGCCAGAACTGGCGCCGCACCCGCTCCGGCTCGGCCGCGATCCAGCCCAGCTCCAGGGCCCGCTGGCTCAGGGTGAGGGCGCGGGCATCGCCGCTGAAGGCCCGCGCCTGATCCCGCCATACCTGCCGGCTGAACTGATCGAGCAGCAGCACCAATGCCAGGGCGCTGCGCGGCTGCGCTTCCCAGCTGCGCATCCCACCGCCAGCGGCCTCGGCCGCGAGCTCACCGAAGCGGTCCCGCACGCGGGCATCAAAGCTGAGGCTGCGCCGGAACCACTGGCGCGGTTTGCAGGTTTCAAACCAGAACTGCAGCACAGCCTCCGCCTGGCAGGCAGAGCTGACTGGCGTCATCCCCGCTTCTGGTTGGCGGCGTAGAGCACGGCACCACCGGCCACCACGGTGAGCACACCGGTGCTGATCAGAAAGCCGGTGAGCATCAGCAAGCCCAGCAGGGAGCCGAGCAGCGACATCTTCACGCGCAACAGCTTCGATTTGATCAGCAGCACCAGGAGCAGCATCACGGTGGCCTTCAGGCCGGCGATGCGGGCTGCGCTGATCGGGCAGAACGGATTGAGGAGAAGCATGAGCGCTGCGGCTGGAGTCCCACTCTGTCGAAGCCGCCGCTGGGCTGCGGGGGGCTGCCAGGCTGGTGGGATCTGATCGGTGGATGCATGAAGCATGCGGTGTGCAGCGGCCTGGCTGCCGTGTTGATCCTGCTGGGCATGGCCTTGCCCGCCTGGGCTGAATTCACCCTGCCGCCGTTGCCCTACGCCCCGGATGCGCTGGAGCCGGCGATCGATGCCACCACGATGACCATCCACCACGACCGCCATCACGGCGCCTACGTGGCCAACCTCAACGGCCAGATCAAGGGCAACCCTGAGCTGGCCAAGCTCAGCCTCGAGGCACTGCAGGGCCAGATCTCACGCTTCCCCGTGGCGGTGCGCAACAACGGTGGTGGGCACTGGAACCACAGCCAGTTCTGGGCGGTGATGGCGCCTGCGGGTGAAGGCGGTGAGCCCTCCGCTGAGCTGCTGGCAGCGATCGAGGCCAGCTTCGGTTCGTTGAACGCGATGCAAACGCAGTTCAGCCAGGCTGCTGCCAGCCGCTTCGGCTCGGGCTGGGCCTGGCTGATTCGACAACCGGATGGAGCCCTGGCGATCACCAGCACCGCCAACCAGGACAACCCGCTGATGGACCTGGCGGAGATCGAGCGCGGCACGCCTCTGATCGGCCTGGATGTGTGGGAGCACGCCTACTACCTCAACTACCAGAACCGCCGGCCCGACTACATCACGGCGTGGTGGGATCTGGTGAACTGGAACGAGGTGAACCGCCGCTTCAGCACCGCCGCAGCATGACCACCAATCTTCAGGCCATCGGCTTTCTGCTCACCTGGGTGCTGGGCTGGGGCATCGGCGGCTCGCTGATCGATGCGGGCTTGATTCAGGCGGGCGTGTATTCGCTGGAAACGGGGCAACTGGGCACCGCCACCACGTTTGTGCTGTGGACGCTGCTCTGGGGAGGTGGCGGTGTTTGGTTGTACCGCTACTGGACAAAACCCAAAGCTGATTAAGGTGAATGCTGTGCGTAGCAATTGCTACATCACGGTGTGGGTTGTGATGTGTTTGCCTGCAAACATCGTCTCTTCGACTCTTGCTGTTCGGCGTACTGTTTCGCTGCTTCAAGTTGATCCAGTAGACGCATCGCCCTGAGGTGAAACCATGGACGGCAACACAATGGATGCCCTCCAGGCCAAGGCTGATCTGGCCGCCATCCGCCACACCATCCATCATCGTCGTTTTGAGTGGCTCACGCCTGAAAGCCTTTGCGCTGGACTGAAAATTCCGCGGGCGCGAGCTGAAGCGATCCTGGCTGAGTTGGCTGGCACCTGCCTGCAGGAGGAGATCTGGGCGGTCAAAGCCTCCGTGCTCTACTCCGCCATTGCTGACGATCCCGGCGCTGATTTGGAGCTGCTGCTGCGCGAGGTGGGCTTTGACAGTGTGTTCACGGCCTGCTCGATTTTCCGCCACTGCTACGGACTATCGCCCATGCGTTTTCGCGTGCAGTGCCAACGCGCCTGGCGCCAATCGCTAGCAGCCTGAGCGGCCTCAGTTGGGCAGGTTGCAGATCAGCTGGGTGGGGAGCCGGCAGGTGCGCCAGTCGCCATTGGCGGCGCATACCTCCACGCCGATCAGTTGTTGCTGGGGTTCGGCGCAGATCTGCTCCAGCCACGTCACCGCATCGGTGATCGCCTCATCAAGGCTGGCGTAGCAATCATCCAGCTGCTGATGGGGCTCAAAGCAGGCATCAATCAGCCGATAAATCCGATCCATCGCAGCCGCACCTCAGCGTGTCTTCTCCTGAAAGGCCACCTTGATGGAAGTTGGGCGGATCGAACGGTGTTCGATCCAACTGTTTTAAGGATTGCTTCAGCAATCTTCAGGCCGGCGGGAAGCTGAACCGCTCCACGGTGCGGGCCTCCGCGCTGAGGGCTTCCGATCCTGAGCGGCTCTCCACGATCGAGAGGCCCCGCACGGTGCCATCGGCCAGGAACCAACGGTCGTTCTGCAGGGCCTGGAACACCTCACGGGCCTGCTCCAGGCTGGGAAAGCTGCCCACATTGGCGCTGCCCCAGGCGTCGTGGCTGAGCACGGAATAGGTCATGGCGGGCATCTTGGCAGCCTGCTTAGGGTGAGACCAGTTGCCTGATCACCGGTGAACTCGCTACGCGTTCTCGCAGCCTCTGGCCTCGTGGTTGCACCGTTGCTGGGTTCCGGCGCAGCACTCGCGCAGAACCGCATTCCCAAGCTGCCCGGTTACGACCAGTGCCCGCTGGGTTACGTGAACGACCTCAAGCAGAGCTGCTATTCGCCTATCTACTACGAGGTGCAGCCCACCGGCGGCAAGGCCTGCCTCTCAGGTTGGATGAACATCGGCGCTGGCTACTGCAAGAAGAAGACCCTCGGGATCTTCTGATCCAGCCACGTTGGGATCCACGCGGGCCAGCCGCTCGAGGATGGTGTGGAGGTCCAGTTCGGAGAGCTCTCCGCTGGCGGTCCACTTCATGCAGGTGGATCCCAGGCAGGTTCTGTTGGATTTGGGCTGTGGGCTGGGCGGTTTGAGGCAGGTCATCGCCTTGTCCTCGTGTCCTGATGCATGCAGTCTCTGCTGACTCGCACGACGGCCACTACCCCCATTTAGGGTCAGTTCCATGGCTGGTGAAACCAAGGCCCAGAGTGGGCGGCCGCTGCCGAACAGCGGCGCTGTGAGCGGGGTGCTGGAGGCCTTGGCCTTCTTTCGCGATGCCGATTTCGCGCGCACGCGGTTTGAGCGGCTCGGCGACGTGTTCGAAACCAAGTTGCTGGGTCAGCAGCTGGTGTTTATCCGCGGCGAGCGGGCGATCAGCGATCTGTTCAGCCAGAGCGACGGCACGGAGGGCTGGTGGCCGGAGAGTGTGCGGCAGCTGCTGGGGAGCCGTTCGCTGGCCAATCGCAACGGCGCCGACCACCGTGCCCGGCGCCGAGTGGTGGGGCAGCTGTTTTCAGCGGCAGCGCTGCGCCGCTACAGCCCGGCGATTGTGGCGTTGGTGGATCAACTGGCTGCAGAGCTGAAGGCATCGGCCGGGCCGGTGCGGCTGGTGGATCGGATGCGGCGCTTCGCTTTTGCCGTGATCGCTTCGGTGGTGCTTGGCCTGGAGGGCGACGACATTGATGCGTTGTTCGCGGATTTCGAGATCTGGACGCGCGCCCTGTTTTCGGTGCCAATCGCCATTCCCGGCAGTCCTTTCGCGAAGGCCTTGCAGGCGCGGGCGCGGTTGCTGGAGAGGCTGCGGGGTGTGTTGGAGCGGGCCAAGGACCTCCCCACTGGTGGGCTGGATCTGTTGAGCGGAGGATTGGATGAGGCGGGGCTTCCCCTCACCGACGACGACCTGGTGGAGCAGTTGCTGCTGCTGCTCTTTGCCGGCTACGAAACCACGGCCTCTTCACTCAGCTGCCTGATGGCGGCTCTGCTGCAGCATCCGCCGGTGCTGCATTGGCTGCAAGCTGAGGTGCAAGCACTGCCCTGGCCGCTGCCGGAAGCGATCGCCACACCACGCCTGGATGCGGTGGTGCAGGAGGTGATGCGTCTCAATCCACCAGTGGGTGGTTTTTTCCGCCGCAGCACGCGGCCGCTGGTGCTCGATGGGGTGCTTGTTCCTGAGGGGAGTGTGGTGCAGGTGGCCTTGGCGAGCTCGAATCGCACCAGCAGCCATGGTGCCTCTGATTTGGATGCCTTCCGGCCCGAGCGGCACCTGGACGCTGCCAACGGGCTCACGCTGTTGCCCTTCGGCGGCGGCGAACGGGTGTGCCTGGGCAAAGCCCTGGCAGAACTGGAGATCCGGTTGATGGTGGTGGGTTTGCTGCAGCAGGTTGTGCTGCAGCTGGTCCCGGATCAAGACCTCAGCCTGGCGCTGATCCCCAGCCCGAGCCCGCGGGAAGGGTTGTTGGTAACGGCGCGCTGATCGGCTTCCGTGGCTGTGGTTTGAGGGGAATGCTTCTAGGGTTGTGGAAGGAGGCTGAAGGTATGAATTTTCATCTGGAAGTTGAGCAGGAAGACGACGGACGCTGGCTGGCGGAAGTGATTCAGCTACCCGGTGCGCTTGCTTATGGAGCATCCGCTTCTGAAGCCATGGCAAAGGCCGAAGCTTTGGCATTGAGGGCCCTGGCTGAGCAGTTGGAGCATGGTGAAGCGGCTCCAGTCGCCATCAACATCGTTCTTCCCACTGCAGCATGAGCGTTTGGCCTTCCTCAAAGGCCAAACGGGTTCTCGGCGCTCTGATCGCTCTGGGCTGGCACGTGAAGCGGCAGAGCGGATCGCATCGCACCTTGGCGCGAGAAGGATGGCCTGATGTTGTTTTCGCCTTCCATGACGGAGAGGAGATTGGTCCGCGCATGCTGGCTCGCATCGCCAAACAAACGGGTCTGCAGCCTGGTGATCTCTAGCTGCTCAGCCACTGGAGCGACACCTTTCGTTGGCGAAGGCCATCGAGCTCTACCAGGATCACGTCTTGGTAGGTGCCGAGCACCAGCTCGCCCTTGCTCACGTTCACGATCACCTGGTTGCCCAGCAGCAGTGCCTGCAGATGGGCGTGGGCGTTGCGGGGTTCATCGGCCGGGATGTTGGGGCGCAGGTGGAGATCGTTGTGCTTCCAGGGTCCGGCGGATGGGGCGATCTGGCTGAGCCACTGCTCGATGTCGAGCAGGAGCCGCTCCTCCAGCTCGTTGATGATCACGGCGGTTGTGGTGTGCTGGCCCGACACCACTACGGCACCTTCGAGCCCACCGTGCTGGAGCACGAAGTCGGCCACCTGAGACGTGATTGCCAGGCATTGAAAGGCCTGTGCGCTGGCAATGCTGATGAGCTGGTGTGTCATCGGAGCTTGATCGGCGCGATTCAGTCGTCGATGGGCTTGAACATGCCGTAGCTGCCGATGAGCTCTCCGTTCGCGTCGTAGGTGTTCACGTTCAGATC
>VGPP01000101.1 GCA_016882585.1 Cyanobacteria bacterium M_surface_7_m2_037 | reverse complement strand
TTGCCCACGGCGCTGCGCAGGCGGGTGAGCACCTCACCCACAAACGGCATGCTCTCGGCCGGGTTGAGCGGACGCAGAGCTTCCACCTGGGCGAGGTTGCGGATCGGGTCGTGGATCAGCGGACCCTTGCTCTCCACGATGTCGAAGTTGATCCCCATGCCCGGCAGCGGGGTGAGGATGTCGGAGAAGAGGATCACGCCATCGGGCTTGAACGCCTCGAAGGGCTGCATCGAGATCTCAAAGGAGAGATCAGGGTTCTCCGAGCGTTCGCGGAAGCCGGGATGGCGATCGCGCAGGTCGCGATACACCTTCATGTAGCGGCCGGCCTGGCGCATCATCCACACCGGCGGCCGCTCCACCTGCTCACCTCGGGCGGCGCGCAGCAGCAGGGGGGCGGTTTCGGTCATGGGCGAGGGGGACGCGAAGCGCGAACCTACCCGAAGGCGCCCCCGTTCCAGACCTTCCCGCGGCAGGGTTCTGCCGCTTCGTCACACTGCTGGAGAGCGGAGCTACAGCGCTGCCTCTGCCTCCAGCTCCTGGCTGCGCTTCTCATCGCGGCTGAACACCAGCACCGAGAGCGGCGGCAGGCAGAGGTCGAGCGAGTGCTCGTAGCCGTGAATGCCCCATTCATCGGTGAACTTGCCGCCCAGGTTGCCCAGGTTGCTGCCGCCGTAGCGCTCTGAATCGGTGTTGAACACCTCGCTGTAGAAGCCGCTCATCGGCACACCGATGCGGTAGTGGGAGTGGCTCTGGGGTGTGAAGTTGGCCACCACCACCACCCAGCGGCCGGTGGTGCTCTCGCGGCGCATGAAGCTGATCACCGAGTGGCGGTTGTCGTTGCAATCGATCCACTGGAAGCCGTAGTCGCTGAAGTCGTCGCCCCAGAGCGCCCGTTCGGATTTGTAGAACACGTTGAGGTCGTCCACCAGGCGTTGCAGGCCCTGGTGCGGTTCGTACTGGAGCAGCTCCCACTCCAGATCGCCCCACACGTTCCATTCGCCGCGCTGGCCGAATTCCATCCCCATGAAGATGGTTTTCTTGCCGGGGTGGGTCCACATGTAGGCGAGCAGCGCCCGCACGTTGGCGAACTTCTGCCAGTCGTCGCCCGGCATCTTGTGGAGCAGGTTGCTCTTGCCGTGCACCACTTCGTCGTGGCTGAGGGCGAGCATGAAATTCTCGGTATAGGCGTACCAGATCGAGAACGTCACATTGTTCTGGTGGAACTGGCGGAACCAGGGATCCAGCTCGAAGTAATCGAGCATGTCGTGCATCCAGCCCATGTTCCATTTGAGGTTGAACCCCAGACCGCCCATGTCGGTGGGCTTGGTCACCATCGGCCAGGTGGTGGATTCTTCCGCGATGGAGAGGGCTCCCGGGAAGTGCTGGAACAGCACGTGGTTGGCTTGCTGCAGGAAGCGCACGGCCTCGGTGTTCTCGCGGCCGCCGTGTTCGTTGGGGATCCACTCGCCGTCGGGGCGCAGATAGTCGCGGTAGAGCATCGAGGCCACCGCATCCACGCGGATGCCATCGATGTGGAACTGCTCAAACCAATACACCAGGTTCGCTACCAGGAAGTTGCGAACTTCGTTGCGGCTGTAGTTGAAGATCAGCGTGCCCCACTCCTTGTGCTCGCCGATACGCGGATCGGCGTGCTCGTAGAGGTGGGCGCCATCGAAGAAGGCCAGGCCGTGCGCGTCCTTGGGGAAGTGGCCCGGCACCCAGTCGAGGATCACGCCGATGCCCTCGGCATGGCAACGGTCCACGAAGGCGCGGAATTCATCGGGCGTGCCGAAGCGGCTGGTGGGCGCGTACCAGCCGGTCACCTGATAACCCCAGGAGCCATCGAAGGGATGCTCCGAGAGGGGCATCAGCTCGATGTGGGTGAACCCGCGAGCCTTCACATAGGGGATCACCCGATCCGCCAGTTCGGGGTAGGTGAGTAGGCGGGCGCCGGGCTTGAGGTCGGCGGCTGGCACCGGCGGACGGGGCGTGCCGTCGGGCTCGATGTAGGGCTGATCAGCGCTGGCGTGCATCCAGCTGCCCAGGTGCATCTCGTACACCGCGATCGGCTGATCGAGGGGGTTGCTGCTGTCGCGCTCCTGCATCCAGGCGAGATCGCCCCAGCTGTAGCCCTCAAGCGCCTCCACGATCGAGCCGTTGTTCGGGCGTACCTCGTGGCGGAAGCCGTAAGGGTCGGCCTTCTGGTAGCAGTGGCCGTCTTGGGTGCGGATCTCGTATTTGTAGATCTCACCGGGCTTGATCGCGGGAATGAACAATTCCCAGCAGCCGCCCAGGCGCGCCTGCATCGGGTGATGGCGCCCATCCCAGCTGTTGAAGTTGCCCAGCACCGACACGCTGCGGGCGTTGGGGGCCCACAGGCAGAACATCACACCGGCCACGCCGTTGCGTGTCACCACATGGGCGCCCATGCGCTCCCAGATGTGGTGGTGGTTGCCTTCCGCAAACAGATGGCGATCCATCTCGCCCATCCACTCCTCGCGGAAGGCCCAGGGATCGTGGGCCACGTGCTCGATGCCGCCGCGCAGCACGTGCACCTGATAGCCGCTGCCGGGGTCGCTGGACACTTCGGCTTCGAAGATCCAGGGGTGATGGGGGGTGCTCATGGGCAGAGCCACCCCACCCGTCATCAGCTCAACCCGTTCGGCCTCGGGCATCCACACCCGCACCACCCAGTTGCCGCTCTCGAGGGGCTGGGGGCCCAGCACAGCGAAGGGATGGTCGTGCCGACATTCGGCCAAGCGCTGGGCATCGTCCACCATCCAGTCGAGCTGAGCCAGCACAGGCTTGAGTGCAAAAGCGTGGCTGGGAGCTTAAGGCCGTTTTCCGGTTTTCCTGGCCTGGATCAGCTCGGTCCGGCGGGGTTTTCAGGGAAATCCACACCCGTGATCTGGTTTTCGCCGTTGAGGATCACGTAGAGGTTGTCGGCGAGGCGGTTGAACTGCACGTTCACCAGCACCAGGCGGGTGTCAGGCGTGGTTTCCGCTTCCACAGCGCGGCCAACCTTCAAGAAATTGCCCGTTTCACGCTGCAGTTCCAGCCATTTGCTCTGCAGCACCGCCGGGGTGAGCTCTTCCTGCGCGCCAGGGCTGAGGAAGCTCTGGGCGGTGATGAAGTTGCCGGTGCTCACCGCCTGCACGAATTGCAACGCCACCTGGCTCGCCGTGTCGTCGGCACGGTCCACGTAGTAGCGGGCAATCTTGCCGCTGCTGTTCAGCACCATGAACACCACCCGCTTGCCGGCTTTGGTGGTGAGCTCGGCTTCCACGGTGCTGCCGCTCATGCCGCTGCGCACGCTGAGCAGCTCATAGCTGAGCACCTTGGGCTGGGTGCGCATCGTGGCCGCGATCATCGACGGGCTGGTGACCGCCTGCAGCTCCGGGGAGAACTGGGCAAAGCGCGCCTTGGCGTCGCCATTTTTCACCGCATCGAGGATGCGCATCGCAGCGGCCCGGGCCTGCTCAATCGACAGCACCGTGCTGCTGGTTGAGCTTGCCGCTTTGGCTGCAGCGCCAGATTGCGCCTGGGCTAGGGGCGCGGTGGCGGCGGCACCGATCAGGCTGGCGGCCAGCAGAGCCGGCAGGGCGGAGCGCAGCGGGCGCAGCATCGCAGGAAGCAACAGTGGGCCTCAGTTTGCCCCAACCATTGGCTGGATGCTGAGGCTGGCTGAGCCCAGGTTGAGCTCCACGCTGATCACCCGATGCTGCGGCCCGGCAGCACCACGCGGCAGCGTGCCATCCCCGGGATTCACCGCGATCTGGGGCCAGGCTGCCAGGCCCAGCGAGAGGCGCAGCCGTTCTCCAGGCTGGAGTGTGAGCAGCAGCGGCTGCAGCTCCACCCTGCGCGGGGCCATGGTTTGGCAGCTGTGTCCCAGCCAGCGGGCCACGCCGCTGCTGCATTGGCGCACCTGGCCATCGCTTTGCACCACTGAGAGGGCGGCGCAGAGGTCGAAGCCTGGCTGATCGGCCATCGCCTCCAGCTCCAGCACCGGCTGGCCCAGCAGGGTGATCGGCTGATCCAGCACACCGCTGCTGAAGCAGGCCACGTCGCTGCGTTGATCCAAGTCCGTGCGCAGCACGCCGCCGGCGTCGAGGCCCAGATGCCCGCCCCGGCCTGGCAGGGGGCGCCAGGGGTCGTGCACGATCGTGCAACGGCCACCCTCGCCATGGGTTGCACGGCTATCGGTGGCGATCAGCTGGCCCTCAGCGGCATCCACGGCGGCCAGGCCACTGCTGCACAGGAGCCAGCGCTGATCGCTGCAGGCCGTGGGTTCAAGCGGCTCCCATTGCTCGGTGGCGATGTTCTGCAGGGCGGTGCCAATGCTCAGCTGCTGCGGCAGCGGCACGGGGCCTGCTGCGATGGTTTCGCTGCCTGTCATCAGGTGGTGGCGGAAAAACGCCAGCTGGAGCTGATCGAGGCCACCGTTCCACTGCAGATGGCTCCAGGCCCCCAGCCGCAGCCAGGGTTCACCGCCGGCAGCGCGGGCCCGCTGCCAGAGATCCAGCACGCCGAGCAGGTGGGGATCGTGCCAGCCGCCGATCAGCAGCATGGGCCTGCGCCAGAGCGCCGCTGGTGGCTCATGCCGGCGCCACCCCTCAGCCTCGGCCGGATCGAGCTGAAGCCACGCGGCTGCCATGCCATCGGGATCCAGCCGCTCCAGCAGCGCCTGGCCGTGGCGCAGAAAATCGCCGCTCTCCAGGCTGCGGCGGATCTCCCACCAGCCTTCGTGATCGCCGCGGCGTTGGCAGGCCTGGGCCGCCAGCTGCAGCCCCCAGCCAAGCCCGAGGGCCCACCAGTGGCAACCACCCTCGCTGGCCCAGTGGCGCCGCTCATCCAGGCCTGCCATGGCTGGTGCCAGCGCATCGGGCAACTGCGCGTCGCTGGCCAGCAGGAGTTGTGTGAGCCCCTGATACGAGAAGCCGTAACTCCCCACCCGCCCGTTGCACCAGCTCTGGGCTCGCACCCAGGCCAGGGTGCTGGTGCCATCGGCGGCCTCCTGGCTGAAGCCGCGGAAGTGGCCCTGGGAGTCGCCGCGGCCGCGCACGTCTTGCACCACCACGGCAAAGCCGTGCTGCGCGTACCACTGGGGGTGGGCGTAGCAAACAGTGGATGCGATGGCCCGCCCATAGGGCTGGCGCATCAGCAAAACCGGCCAGGGGCCTGGACCTGGGGGTGTCCACACCCGGCAGCACAGGTTCAACCCGTCGGCCGATTGGATCCAGTGATCGTTCACCCAGCTGGCGGGCACCTCAGCGCACGTCGGGGCAATAGAGCCCCACCACGTAGGTGGAGAGGATCTCGGCGTCGGTGTTGCTCAGGCCCTGCCGTGCGGCGATCTGTGCCACGGCTTGCGGTGAGGTGTAGGAAAGCCCCTGGGCATTGAGTGCTTTGAGTTCGGCGCAGAGGGCCTTGGCTCGCTGGGGGTTGTTTTTCACCGATTCGAGCAGCGGTGAATTGGCCAGGGCTGGTGTGGCGAAGGCCAGCGCGATGGCCAGCCCTGGGCCGCTGAGGCGGATTGGGGTCATGGCGGTGCAGCCGTCGGCGCAGATGGTTCTGCTTCCATTCCAAGGATGCAGCCGCAACCTGCCGTGGGGTTGGGGTCACTTCCCGGAGCGACCGGAGGCCTGCTGAGCCCGTTGGATCCAGAGGCGCACAGTGGTGGCATCCACGCAGGCTGGCGCCATGCCCGTGAGCGATCGCTCCAGCCGCCCCAGTTGTGTGAGCAGCTGCTGGGGCGAAGCCTGCGCCAACCCCCGGCTGGAGGCAATGCCGGCATAGAGCAGCAGTGCAGCCTCATGGGGTTCCAGCTGCAGCTCCACCACCAGCTGCGCCTGGCCGCGCAACTTGCGCAACTGCCGCTCCAAGGCACCGCCTTGGCTGGAGAGCTGCCGCAGTTGGCCATCAGTCAGGGCCGCCAGCTGTTGCCAACTGGCCACGCCATGGCTCTGCAGCACCAGTTCCTCCTTGCGGAAGTGTCTGGGGAGTGGGCCTAGAGAGCGGCTCAAGGGCCCGTGTCTCCCGGGATCAACCCTGCAGGCTCACGCTGCCATCGGCCAGGTTGCGGATGGCAGTGGCGAGCACCACGGGCGTATCGGTACCAGGAGCCGTGGGGTCAACCCGCCGCAGGCGCACCTCCACCAGTTGGGTGCCGCGGCCGCTGCCGCGCAGGTTGAGGGCCACCTGCTGCACCGAGGGGGCAAAGGCTGCAGGGTCGAGATCGGCCGGCGCAGCGGCCACCACCAGATCGGAGCCGTTGTCGAACACCACGGGCACACTCACCGCGCCATCCACCAGCTGGCGCGGTGCATAGCTCAC
>VGPP01000100.1 GCA_016882585.1 Cyanobacteria bacterium M_surface_7_m2_037 | reverse complement strand
CACCACCTCGCCGGCGGCGCTGATTGAAGTGAGACCGCCATCGCGCTTCTGGGTGAGCCAGTTGCGGTGTTGTTTAGCCAGCTCGGAATCAGGCGGAGCCATCAAGCCGAATTCAAACCACGGCAGCACCACCAGGCCGCGGTTGCGTCCAGCGTTGATCAGTTCACCGATCACGTCCTGCCCCTGCAGGCCGCGGTAGGTGAACGTCTGGAAGCCGCGGCTTTCACTCAGCTGGCTCGGGTAGTAGGCCATGCCGCCGTTCCACACCACCACGTAGAGCCGGTTGAACTGCAGAGCGGCGAGTTGATCCAGCGTGGCCTGCATGCGCTCGCGGTCGCGCAGCACAGGCATGTCGTTGGCGGTGAGCCAAACCCCCCGCAGTTCCTGCTGTTGCCCCTGCGATGGCTGGGCGATCACCAGTAGCCAGGAGCTCAGCAGAGCGGTCACCAGCTCCCGCCGCTTCCCACGTCGGGCTCGATGCGCGTGCGCCATGGCCCAACGCTAGAGAGATCGCTCTGGTGGTTCTGGTGCCTTAAGGCACCTGCTCAGGTGCCTCCGAGCAGTGCAGCCAACAGGGCTTGCTGGGCATGCAGGCGGTTTTCGGCCTGATCAAAGATGCGGCTGCTGCTGCCTTCCATGGCGCCAGCGCTGATTTCCAGGCCGCGATAGGCGGGCAGGCAGTGCAACACGATGGCCCGCGCATCCGCTTCGGCCACCAGCTCTTCATTGAGGCACCAGCCACTGAAGGCGGCTTCGCGGGCGGCCTTTTCGTCCTCCTGGCCCATGGAGGCCCACACATCGGTGTAGAGGGCATGGGCACCGCGCACGGCGGCCACCGGCTCGTGCACCACGTCGATGCTGCAGCGGCTGCCTGCCAGCTGGCGCGATTGTTCGAGCACTCCAGCATCAGGCTCGTAGCCCTGCGGGCAGCCCACCCGCACGTTCACCCCCAGCAGGGCGCCACAGAGCATCAGCGAGTGGGCCACGTTGTTGCCATCGCCCACGTAGGCGAGGGTGAGCCCATGCAGATCGCCAAACGCTTCCTGGAGGGTGAGGTAGTCGGCGAGGGCCTGGCAGGGGTGCTCGAGATCGGTGAGCGCATTGATCACTGGGATTGAGGCCCAATGCGCATACTCCGCCAGTTCCTTCTGGGCAAAGGTGCGGATCGCCAGGGCATCCACGTAGCGGCTGAGCACGCGGGCGGTATCTGCCACCGGTTCACCCCGGCCCACCTGGCTCACCTGGGGATTGAGGTCGATGGTCTGGCCGCCCAGCCGGGCCATGGCCACCGTGAAGCTCACCCGGGTGCGGGTGGAGGCCTTGCTGAAGATCAGACCCAGGCTGCGGCCACCGAGATCAATGCGGGTGCGGCCTGCTTTGAGATCAGCGGCGAGCTGCAGCAGTGCGGCGGTTTGCTCGGCGGTGGTGTCGGTGGAGGAGAGAAAGTCGCGCCCTTTCAGCTCCGCCAAGGCTGGGTAGCCGCTGCTGGCAGCCATCGGCCTTTCTTCAAAGAACCCTTATCCGGGATCAGGGGCCCCTGCGTCAAGCCTTTGGCTCGGGTTGTGTCGAGCTGAACAGTGTCCAGAGAGGGATATCCATGGATATCCGCCTCTGGACACCAGCACAAAGAAGCCCCCCGGACGGTTGTGAAGCCATGCGGGGGGTTGGGTGGAGTGGGGGCAGGTAGCGGCTGGCTGCAGCAGAAGGCCGATCAGACGATCGCCACAGCCTCCTCGGGCATCACGCTGCTGGCTAGGAGGTTCTTGAGGTCGTCGCCCTCGATCACCTCTTTCTCGAGGATCTGATGGGAGATGCTCTCCATCAGATCACGGTTGTGGCGCAGGATCGAAAGGGCCCGTTCGTGGGCGCGATCCACCAGGGTGCGCACCTCCTTGTCGATCGCCTGAGCCGTGGCATCGCTCACCACGCGGCGCGGGTTGTTGCCGCCGCCGAGGAAACGGCTGCCGCCCTGCTTGTCGTAGGCGAGGGGGCCGAGCACCTCGCTCATGCCGTAGGTGCCCACCATCTGCTCGGCGATGTCGGTGGCGCGCTGCAGGTCGTTGGCAGCGCCGGTGGTGACGGCCCCAAACACGATCTCCTCAGCACTGCGGCCGCCCAGCAGGGTGGCGATCTGACCTTCCAGGTCTTCTTTGGAATTGAGGAAGCGCTCTTCGGTGGGCAGCTGCAGGGTGTAGCCCAGGGCTGCCATGCCGCGGGGCACGATCGAGATCTTGGCCACCTTGCTGCCGCCGGGCATCAGGTGGCCAACGATGGCGTGGCCCACTTCGTGATAGGCCACCACCTTCTTCTCATCGGGTTGAAGCACCCGGCTTTTCTTCTCAAGGCCGGCCACCACGCGCTCGATCGCTTCATTGAGATCGCCCTGTTCCACAGAGGTGCGCTTGCTCCGGGCGGCCAGGAGCGCAGCCTCATTCACCAGGTTCGCCAGGTCGGCGCCCGAAAAGCCGCTCGTCGCCTGAGCGAGTTTGTCGAGATCCACGCCCGGGGCCAGCTTCACCTTGCGGGCATAGATGTCGAGGATCGTCTTACGGCCGGAGAGGTCGGGGCGATCCACCAGCACCTGACGGTCGAAGCGACCGGGGCGCAGCAGAGCGGCGTCGAGCGTTTCGGGCTGGTTGGTGGCGGCCAGCACGATCACCGGTTTGTCCTTGGCGGCAAAGCCGTCCATCTCGGTGAGCAGCTGGTTGAGGGTCTGCTCGCGCTCATCGTTGCCGCCCACAACGCCCATCGAGCCGGCACGGCTCTTGCCGATGGCATCGAGTTCGTCGATGAAAATGATGCAGGGCGCCTTCTTCTTGGCTTCTTCAAACAGATCGCGCACACGGGCTGCGCCAGCACCCACGAACAGCTCCACAAATTCCGAGCCGCTGATGATGAAGAAGGGCACGCCCGCTTCACCGGCCACGGCTTTGGAGAGCAGGGTTTTGCCGGTGCCGGGAGGCCCCACCAGCAGCACGCCTTTGGGAATGCGCGCGCCGATCGCGGTGTAGCGCTCGGGCGTTTTGAGGAAATCAACGATCTCGGTGAGTTCCTGTTTGGCCTCATCCACACCAGCCACATCGGCGAAGGTGACGCGCGATTCCTCATCAGGCACATACACCTTGGCCTTGCTCTTGGTGAAGCTCAGCGCCCCCTGGGCGCCGCCCATGGAGCGACGCGCGAAGAACTGCAGCACCAGGATGAAGATCAGCGGCGGCACGATCCAGCTGAGGGCCGTGGTGATGAAGCTGGGCTTCTGGGGCGGTGCCGCGGCGAATTCAACGCCGTGCTCCTCAAGCCGCTTCGGCAGATCCATGTCGAAGATCGGCGTGGTGGCCAGCACGCTCGGGGCGCCTTCCGCCGGAGCCTCCTTCAGCTCGTAGCGGATCTGTTCCTGGGTGATGTAGGCGCGGCGCACGCTGCCGTCATCCACCTGACTCACAAACAGCGAGTAGGGAACGCGGGGCACCTGCTGCATGCCCTGATTCGGCAGGAAGCTGCTCACCAGCAGCAGCACCCCAAAGCCGATCAACACCAGATTCACGATGCCGAACCGGCGGTTCGGAGGCGTGTCGTCCTTTCGGATAGGCATGCGCAGGCAGCCGGAATGGCCTCCAAACTAGGGGTCGCCCACGGGCTCGGTGGTGGGTGAGAACCGAACGGGAGCCGCCCTGGCCGTGTGTGGTCGCTATTCCCTCACTGCTCGTCTCGATCAGCTGTTGCCGCGGCTGCAGGGTGAGCTGCCGCTGGGTTTGGCGCAGTACTACGCCCCACGCGGGCTGATCGCGCCGGGGGAACCGGTGTTGGCGCTGCGCCAGGAGCACGGAGCGCTGCAGCCTGCCCTGATGCTCTGGGGGCTGTTGCCGGAATGGAGCAAAGACCCGTTAGCGGGCCCACGGCCCTTCAATGCCCGCGCCGAAACCGTGGCGGAGAAAGCCAGCTTTCGCGGTGCTTGGCGCCATCGGCGTTGCCTGCTGCCCGCCGATGCCTTTTACGAAAAGGGCCATCGTCTCCACCGCCGTGATGGGGCCCTGTTTTGGCTGGCCGGGATCTGGGATCGCTGGATCGGCCCCGATGGCAGCGAGCTGGAGAGCTGTTGCGTGCTCACCACGGCGCCGAATGCCTTGGTGGCTCCGCTGCACAACCGCATGCCGGTGATCCTCCCGGATGGGCTGGAGCAAGCCTGGCTGGAAGCGAAAGATGGCCCGGGCCTGCGGGCCCTGGAACCGCTACTCGAGGGTTGGGATCCAGGCGACTGGCTGGCGCAGCCCCCGGCCGCGAAGCGCCCGCCGCGCCAGAGCTGTGGAGAGCAGTTGCCGTTGTTTCCGCACTGCTCACAATGACGGCATCGACGCCGACCGATGCAGCTGGGTTCCTCGATGCGCCGCCGCCACCGCGGTTACGTGGTGTTGTTGCTCACCTGTTTGGGCTTGATGGTGTGCCTGATGCTGCCCCGCGGGATGCGGCAGCTGGCCACCGTTGGCTACATGGTGATGCCGCTGGTGTTGATTCAGGCCTTGGGCATGCCCATTCAGGAGGGGCGTTGGCCTGGGGTGCGCATGCAGGGGTTTCGCTTGCTGGGGGTGGTCACCCTGGTGGCCTCGTTGATCTGGTACCTCACCCCACTGTCCCAGCGCGGCACCGGCGTGCCCTTGCTGGTGTTGTGGACCTTGCTTGTGATCTGGAGCTGTGAGCGGCTGATCCGCAACCTCTCTTTCGAAAAGCTGATCAACCGGGAGGTGTTGCTGGGGGCACTGGCCGGCTACCTGCTGCTGGGGTTGGCCGCGGGCTTGCTGTTCAGCGCCTTGGAAACCGTTGCCCCCGGCAGTTTTTCCGCCTCCCGCTCCCTCGATGGGCCTGTGCTGCGCTGGCATGGCGCCACGGCCGACCCCTCCAGCCCTGTGTGGGCGGTGGATTTCGTGGAGCTCAATTACTTCGCCTTTGTCACCCTCACCACCACCGGCTACGGCGACATCCATCCGGTGACGCCGCAGACCCAGATGCTCTGCGTGTTGGTGGCGATCACCGGCACCACCTACCTCGCTTTGGTGATGGGGTTGCTGATCAGCCGCTACACGGCCCGTGGCGTGGAAGACGACCTGGAGCGTTAGCGCTCCAGTGTCCACAGCCAGTCCGCTCCCAGCTGCTGCAGCCCAAGCGACTGCCAGAGCTGTGCCTGGTTCACATCCACCAGCTCCAGATCCCCGAGGGGGGTGCGGGCCGGCAGGCCTCCCAGCAGCTTGGGTGCCAGCACCGTCGCCAGCTGCTGCACGCAGCCCTGGCGGATCGCCGCGGCTGCCAGGGCCGGACCGCATTCCCAGAGCACCTGATTGCAGCCGCGCTGCGCCAGGCGCTCCATCAGCTCCAGCGGTTCACAGCGCTCCAGCACCAGGCGTTCCACCCCGGCGGCATCCAGCTGGAAGCGGCGGTTGGCGGGTGCGTTGTAGCCATGCACCACCAGGGTGGGCGCGGCCTGTTGGTTCCACAGCTGCGCTTCGGTGGGTAGATCCAGTGAACGGCTGATCACCACCCGCAGCGGTTCGGGCTTGCGCTGGCCGCGGCTGGTGAGCAGCGGATTGTCGGCGCGCACCGTGCCGCCGCCCACGATCACGGCGTCACAGCGGCTCCGCAGTTGATGCACCCAGGCCCGCGCTTTTGGGCCCGAGATCCACTGGCTGGAGCCGTTCGGCAGGGCTGTGCGGCCATCGAGGCTCATCGCCCACTTGAGCAGGCCCAGCGGGCGGCCGTTCTGCACCCGATGAAGGAAGGCGCGGTTGAGCGCACGCGCTTCGGCCTCGCACACGCCCTCGATCACCTCGATGCCAGCGCTCTGCAGCTGGGTGATGCCACCACCGGCCACGCGGGGATCGGGATCGCGCATCGCCACCACCACCCGCGCCACCCCGGCCGCCTGCAACGCGTCACTGCAGGGTGGGGTGCGGCCGTGGTGGCAGCACGGTTCCAGCGTGACCACCGCCGTGCCGCCCCGGGCGCGCTCTCCCGCCTGACGCAGCGCATGCACTTCGGCATGGGGGGTGCCGGCTCGCTGATGAAAGCCCTCGCCCACCAGCTTGCCGCTGACATCCAGCACCACGCACCCCACCAGCGGGTTGGGGCTGGTGCGGCCGCTGCCAAGGGCGGCCAGCTGCAGCGCCCGTTGCATCCAGGGCCGCCAGGGGCTGCTCATGCGCCGATGCGGTTGGACTGATCCTCGCGCCAGCTGGGCAGGCTGCGCCATTCACCCACCACAAAGGGCGGCACCGGCAGCTCCACAAACACCCCGGGCAGCTCCAGGCGCAAGGGGCGGTTTTGGTGGAGATCGGCCAGCAGCGGGTTGAGATCGAATTCAGC
>VGPP01000099.1 GCA_016882585.1 Cyanobacteria bacterium M_surface_7_m2_037 | reverse complement strand
CGCTGCGGCGCTGGGCCCTGCTGCTGGTTGCCCTGGTGGGCAGCCTCAGCCTGGGCCTGTGGGGGCTGGCGACTGAGCGAGTGGAGCCGGTGTCGGTGTTGATGCCGGCCCCCTTCGCCGATGCCACCGCGGAATTGGTAAGCGCCTTCAACCGCAGCCATCCGCGCATTGCATTGAGGGTCACGCGGGGGCCGCTGGAAACGGAGGCCGTCTCTGATCTGGCGATCAGCAGCCTGCTGCTGGGGGAGAGCTCCTACGACCTGCTGCTGATGGATGTGTCGTGGACGCCGAAATACGCCGCCGCCGGTTGGCTTGAGCCCCTGGATGCATGGCTGGGGCCGGATGCTCTGGCAGACCTGGCTCCGGGGGCAGACCTGGGCAATGCCTTCGGCGGGCAGCTCTGGCGCTTTCCGCTGCTGGCGGACATGGGCCTGCTCTACTGGCGCACCGATCTGATGGAGGCGCCGCCGCGAACACCAGCGGAGCTGGTAGCGATCAGCCGGCGGTTGCAACGGGAAGGCCGGGTGCCCTGGGGCTACGTGTGGCAGGGCAAGCAATACGAGGGCCTGAGCTGCGTGGTTCTGGAGCTGCTGCGCGGCTTCGGCGGCCACTGGCTTGTGGACAACGAACCGCAGCTCGATTCCCCAGCTGCCATTGCCGCCACGGGCTGGCTGCAGGATCTTGTGCGCCAGGGCATCACCCCTGCGGCGGTGGGCAACATGGGCGAACCGGAGACGCTGCAGCTGTTTCAGGCCGGCGATGCCGCCTTCATGCGCAACTGGCCCTACGCCATGGCGGAGCTCAACAAGCCGGGCTCTCCGCTGCGCGGCAAGGTGGCCTTCACCACAATGGTGAGCGAAGAGGGCGAGCCCCACGCCGCCACCCAGGGCAGCTGGGGCTTCTCGCTGCTCGCGGGCTCCACGCACAAGGCAGCCGCGGTAGAGGTGCTGCGCTTTCTCACCAGCGCAGACGCCCAGAAACAGCTCAATCTGCGCTGGGGCTACACACCCACGCGCCTGAGCGTGTTTGAGGATCCGGAACTGCTGGCCGCCAACCCGGCTCTGGGCGATCTGCAACAGGCGCTGGCCGCTGCGGTGCTCCGCCCCCTCAGCCCGGTGTATGCCCAGCTCAGCGATCTGCTCTACCGAGAGGTGAACACGTCCATCACGGGCGATCAGCCCGCCTCAACGGCGATGAGGCAGTTGCAGTTGAACAGTGAACGGCTCCTGCGCAGCAGCGGAGGCGAGGGATGAGGCGTTGGCGCCTGTGGCTGCTGATGGCACCAGCGCTGGCGCTGTTGCTGGCGATCTTCGCGGCGCCCTTGATGCACTACCTCTGGCTGAGTACCCAGGCGCAGAGTGTGCTCACCGGTCTGAAGCCGGTGCCGATCGGCGCGCAGCAGTGGCTGCGGCTCTGGAACGACGGCCGTTTCTGGCAGGACACCTGGCAAACGCTGCGCTTCAGCGCAGCATCCGTGAGCCTGGAGATGCTGCTTGGGCTGGCCGTGGCTCTGCTGCTGCATCAACCCTTGTGCGGTCGCAGCCTGCTGCGCACGATCAGCCTGTTGCCCTGGGCCCTGCCCACCACGGTGATGGCCCTGGGCTGGCGCTGGATCTTCAACGATCCCTATGGCCCCATCAACCAACTCTTGGCCGTGCTGGGGCTGGGGGCCATGCCGTTTCTCTCCAATCCGAACATCACCTGGCTGGCCGCGGTGGGCGCTGACACCTGGAAGACCACACCGTTTGTGGCGCTGCTGTTGTTGGCCGGTCTGCAAACGATCCCCAGTGATCTGTATGAAGCGGCTGCTCTTGAGGGAGCCACCGCCTGGCAGAGCCTGCGGCGGATCACCCTGCCGCTGCTCACGCCCTATCTCCTGATCGCCGTGCTGTTTCGCCTGGCCCAGGCCCTTGGTGTGTTCGACCTGATCCAGGTGCTCACCGGTGGTGGCCCGGCCGGCAGCACCGAAAGCCTGGCGCTCTACGCCTATCTGAACGCGATGCGCTTTCTCGATTTCGGCTACAGCGCCACGCTGCTCCTGGGCTCCTTCGCGATCCTGCTGCTGCTTTGCGGCACGGCGGCACTGGTGTGGCGGTGGAGCAGCCGCCTGCAGGGGGAGCTGCGCTGATGGCCCGGATGCTCCTGCTGCTGTGGAGCCTGGGGCCGATGCTCTGGCAGCTCTATTCCTCCCTGCGACCCAACGAAGCCCTGAGTGGCATGGGCACCGGAGGGTGGACCCTGGAGCACTACCGGCAGTTGCTGCAGAGCGATCCACCCTTCCTCACCACCCTGCTCAACAGCGTGGTGGTGGGGGCAAGCAGCACGGCCCTCACCCTGGCTCTGGCGGTGCCCTGCGCCTATGCACTCAGCCGCCTTGGCCGGCGACAAGCCCGGGCTCTCACCGCACTGGTGGCGGCGGCCGCCGCCTTTCCGGCGGTGCTGCTGTTCCTGGCCCTGCTGGAGCTCGCCCGCGACTGGCATCTGGCCAACCAACTGCTGGCGCTCAGCCTTCCCTATGCGGGTTTGTGTCTGCCGTTGGCCATCCTGCTGCTGACCGCAGCCTTTGCCGACATCCCGATCGAGCTGGAGGAAGCAGCCCTGATCGAGGGGATGGGGCTCTGGCAACGGTTGCGCTGGATCCTGCTGCCACTGATGGCACCGGCGATCGCCAGTAGCGGCTTGCTGGTGTTCCTGTTCAGCTGGAACGAATACCCGATCGCCCTCACCTGGTTGAGCCGCAGCGATCTGCTCACCCTGGCGCCGGCCATGGCCCGCATCGCCGGCTCCTCGGTGTACACCATTCCCTACGGAGCCTTCGCTGCTGCAACGGTGCTCGGCAGTGCACCCCTGATCCTGCTGATGCTCCTGTTCCAGCGCCAGATCATCAGCGGCCTCACCCAGGGAGCGATCAAAGGATGACCAACTCCGGGGCTACGGGCTTCAACGGCTTGGAGCTGCATGGGCTCAGCCGCCGGGTGGGCAACCACACGCTGGTGGATCAGCTCAGCCTGCAGGTGGCGCCGGGAGAAATCCTGGCGCTGCTGGGCCCGAGTGGCTGTGGCAAAAGCAGCACCCTGCGGCTGATCGCGGGCCTGGATCCCGTCAGTTCTGGGGACATCCGGCTGGGAGGCCGCTCGATCACAACGTTGCCGCCGGCGCAGCGGCAGGTGGCGATGGTGTTCCAGAGCTACGCACTGTTTCCTCACCTCAGCGTGGAGCGCAACCTCAGCCTCGGCATGGAGCTGCGGGGGATGGCCCGCGCGGAGATCAAGCGTGAGCTCGATCAGGTGCTGGCTCTGATGCAGCTGCAGGAGCAGCGGCAGCGCAAGCCTGCGGAGCTCTCAGGCGGGCAGCGCCAACGGGTGGCTCTGGCGCGAGCCCTGATCCGGCGGCCAGCGCTCTTTCTGCTGGATGAGCCCATGAGCAATCTCGATGCCCAGCTGCGCGACAACCTGCGCGCCGAGTTGCGCACGCTGCTGCGCAGCACCGGCGTTCCGGTGGTGTATGTCACCCACGATCAACACGAGGCCATGGGCCTGGCAGATCGGATCGCCGTGCTGCGCAACGGCCGGCTGCAGCAGCTGGGCAGCGCTGAAACGCTGTACCGCGATCCCGCCAACCGGTTTGTGGCGACCTTTCTGGGCAGTCCATCGATCAACCTGATCGAGCGCGGCGATCTGCAGCTCGGCTTGCGACCCGAGCTGCTGGAGCTGGCCAACGCAGGCAGCCCGGTGCCTGCGGGGTGGGAGGCCCTCGAGGGGCAGCTCAGCCATCGCGAATGGCTAGGTGATCGGGTGATCAGCCATGTGCACTGCCCCGGCCAGGGCACCCTCAAGGTGCTGAGCAGCGAGGCCTTCACCAGCGACACGCTGCAGGTGCGCTGGCCCAAGGCTCAGGCCCTGCGGTTTCACGCCCGCAGCGGCGAACGGCTGCCAGGCTCGAGCGACCCGCACACCGCCTGAACACTCCCTTGATGGCCATGCCGATGCCAATCACCACGGTTCTTCCAGCCTTGCTGATGGTGGGGGGTGGCGGCCTGCTGGGGATCCTGCTGGCCAAGCTTGTGCAGCGCGCTTACCGCAGGCTCACCCGCCACAACAGCGTCGACAGTGAGGCCTTGGTGGCAACGGTGCTGGTGGACACGATCCCACCGGTGGCCTGGGTGCTCAGCGCCAGCCTGGCCTGGCAGATCCTGCCCACGAATGCCAGCAGCGACCGGGTGGTGTTCGGCCTGGCCAAGCTGATCCTGGTGGTGCTGATCATGCGGCTGGTGAACCGCATCGGTCTGCGGCTGCTGCAGCGCTGGGCGCAGCACGCCGGCGACGCGGACGTGGCCAATTTGATCCGCTCCCTGGCCCCCATGCTCAAAGCCCTGGTGTGGTGCGTGGGGGCGGTGTTCTATCTGCAGAACATCGGGGTGCAGATGGCCGCGATCTGGGCGCTGCTCAGCGCCGGTGGCATCGGCGCCGGCCTGGCGCTGAAGGAACCGGTGTCGCAGTTTTTTGAATACATCACGATCCTGCTGGATAAACCCTTCCAACCGGGCCAGCTGATCCAGGTGGGCCAGGTGTGGGGCACCGTGGAAAAAGTGGGTGTGCGCAGCACCCGCCTGCGCAGCGTGAACGGGGAGGCGGTGGTGATGAGCAACAGCTCACTCACGGGCGCTGTGGTGGCGAATTTCGGCGAGATGCAGCGCCGCCGGTTGATCGTGCGGCTTGGGGTCTGTTACGACACGCCGGTGGAGCAGCTGGAGAGCATCCCTGCGCTGATCGAAACCATCGTGAAGGCCGGGGCCGATGCGAGCTTCGATCGCTGCCATTTTGTGAGCTTCAACGACAGCAGCCTGGATTTCGAGCTGGTGTATTACGTGCCAACCAACGATTTCAACCGGGCGATGGATGTGCAGCAACGCATCAATCTGGAGATCGTGCGCCGTTTCAACCAGGAGGGCATTGCGTTCGCCTTCCCCACCCGAACCCTTCAAATGGTGGGGGAGAAGCCCAACTGATAAGCTTTTGCCTTGGCTCCAAGCGGAGTCGAGTCGTCAACATCCTTTGAACGGTCGGTCATGTCCCGGGTCTGCCAACTCACCGGCAAGCGCGCCAACAACGGCATGGCCGTGTCCCACTCCCACGTGCGGACGAAGAAGCTCCAGCAGGTGAACCTCCAAGAGCGCCGCCTCTGGTGGGCCGAGGGCAACCGCTTCGTGAAGCTGCGCGTGTCGACCCGCGCCCTCAAGACCATCCAGAAGAAAGGTCTGGGTGCCTACGCCAAAGAGCTGGGTATCAACCTGGCCAAGATCTGATTACATCCGGATCCAACGATGCAGCGCCGCCAGCTTCTGAGCGGACTCTCCATCGCCGCACTGGGCCTGCTGGGATTACCCCGGCAGGCCCTTTGCCTTGGAGGGGTTCTACCCGCCCTTGATCAACCCGCTCCCGATTTCAGCCTGCAGGGCGTGGTGCCCGGCACCGCTGGCGAGGCTGAAGCTGCCCAGCGCAGCCTCAGCGACTTTGCCGGCCGCTGGCTGGTGCTCTACTTCTATCCGCGCGATTTCACCGAAGGTTGCACGATCGAGGCGCGCGGCTTCCAGCGCGATCTCGAGGCGTTTCATCAGGCCGGTGCTGAGGTGGTGGGCATCAGTGCCGATAGCGCTGAATCCCACGCCGAGTTCTGCGGCAGTGAGGCGCTGGCCTACCCGCTGCTCTCCGATCCAGGTGGATCCGTGAGCAAGGCCTATGGCAGCTGGATTGCGCCCTTCTCGCAGCGCCACACCTTCCTGATCGATCCCCAGGGCGTACTGCGGGAAACGTGGGTGGCGGTGCGGCCCAGCGGCCATAGCCAGGAGGTGCTCGCCAGCCTCAAGCAGATGGCGACAGACCATCCGAGCGTCTGAAGGTCATCAGCCAGCCGCTGCCGGTGCCCTCCACCTCCCAGCGCGGCAGCCAGTGGCGCCAGCTGTAGGCCACGTTGTGGCCGCCGGATCCCACCCGCACATAGCCGCCATTGATGTTGTCGAGTTCGCCGTAGGGATCATTAAAGATTCCGGCGCCTGGCTCAAACCCCACCGCCAGGATCCAGTGGCCGCCACCGCGGGGAGCCGAGGAGGGCCCGTGGTGCAGAAAGCCCGTACCCACGGGATAGCCGGCCTTCAATTCAGCCTCCAGGAAGGCGCGATCGCCGTTGGTGCGGTACTGGGCGATCACCCCGTAATCAGCGCAGGCCTGGATCTGAGCCTGGGCTGAGGTGGTGTCGCCGTAGCGGCGCAGGGTGTGCAGGTAGGTGTCGTCGGCGTTGGAGCCCTTGAGGGCATCCGGCCGCAGATACTTCACCGCCATCGCGCAGGTGCTGGAAAAACACA
>VGPP01000098.1 GCA_016882585.1 Cyanobacteria bacterium M_surface_7_m2_037 | reverse complement strand
GATCGGTGCGGCCATCCCTTCGAGGATCGACTCGCGCATGCCTGGGATGGAGGCGAGGTAGAGGGTTTCCTGGATGGCGCGCCAGTCCTGCTCGGAGAGCAGTACGGCGCTGCCGCGCTTGCCGTGAATCTCAACCGGTTGGTGCGATTCACGCACTTCATCGATCAACGAGAACAGGCGCCTGCGCGCCTCGCTGGCACTGATCGATCCCATCCGCCCTCAGGCTCGTACCGCTAATGGTACGCGTTTTGTGTTGTGTTGGTTTTCAGCTTCGCTCCGCACCTGGAATGGGCTGCCAGTTGGTGTGAGTGGCCCACACCCCCCAGATCGCCATGGCCCGGAGGTAGTGGCAGGCGCGGAAGGTGTTCACCGCCGTGATCGCTTCGGGGGTGCGGAACTGCAGACCGCCGACATACACCTGGTTCACCACGGCCGAGGTGATCGCCAGGGCGGTGGGGGTGTCGCCCATCAGGCGGTAGTAGCTGGCGATGCCGAAGTTGATGCCGGTCCACACCTCGAGCGGGTGGGTGCCGTTGGGATCGAGGGGGGTGCCGTCGCGCCGCAGCCCATTGGCCACGCCGAGCTCGCCGCCTTCAAAGGCTTCAAAGCAGGCTTCCTTCACCGCCTTGAGGGTGCTGAGGCTGTTGGTTTCGCTCACCACGGCAGGCAGCCCCAGCAGGCGGGCATAGAAATCACCGCAGAGCTGATCGGCCATCACCACCGGTGTGCCGCTTTCGGCATCGATGTCGTAGTACTCGCCGTTCCAGAGCAGCGTGTCGAAGTTGGCGCGCGATTGCTCCAGCCAGCTGCTGAAGGTGCGCTGTTCATTGGCGGTATCGAGCCCCGTTTGCAGCTGCAGTTGCTGGGCGATGGCCAATGCGGCTTCCAGCGCAGCGATCCAGAGGGCGCCGCAGTAAGCACTCACCCCTTTGAGCGGCCAGTCGTCGAAGGTTTGATCGGGTGCGCCGCCGTTGTCGGGTAGGCCGTCGTTGTTGGCGTCAAAGGTTTTCAGGTAGTGCAGGGCTTCCACGGCCGCTGGCCAGCACTCCGCCAGGAAGTTGATGTCTTCGCCGTTGGGCGCCAGCTTGAAGGTGCGCCACACCTGCAGCACGTAGTCGCTGGCCAGGTCTTTCCAGAGGTTGCAGTCTTGATAAGCGGTGTAGTTGGTGGCATCCCAGGGCCGCTCGTTCGGCGCGCCCAGGTCGTGGGGGGTGGCGCCCTTCACCTTGCGGGCCGCTTCCACCCGCCCTTTGCCCTGGGTGAAGTACCAACCAATCGGCCGAGGAGTGGCATCGGCGGCGGGAATGGCTCGGGCAAAGCTGCGCAGCACGGCCTTGTCGAGCTCGGGCCAGAGCTGCAGCAGCGCCAGTGAGCCGTAGAGGCGCACATCGAGGCTTTCGTACCAGGCGTAGTCGAGGCACTCGAGCACGCCGAAGCGGCCGTAGGGATCTTCCCTGGAGGCTGCGCTCCAGAGGCTGCCGCCGCTGCAGAGGTCGTAGAGCTCGTTGAACAGGGCCATCCGCAGCGGCTCGGGTAGATCGCTGCGCTCAAGCACCGGCTGCTGCCAGGCCTCGATCTGATCACGCCAGCTGCGCCAGTCGCGCAGGCCCTCGGCGGCGATGGCGGCGGCATTGATGCCATTGGCGCCGAAGAAATCGGTGTAGCGGCGCAGGGCGCTGGTACCCGTGGCGAAGGCCGTCACGGGCAGATCCCAGCTGATCACCACCGGGATCTCGATGCTCTGGCCCGGCTCGAGCCGGCACTGCACCGCCAGGGCCGCACTGGCGGGATCAGCGGCACCACTGCGGCGGTCGTTGTTGCTGTCGGGGATGGAGCCATCGCGGCTGAAGCTCCCCCAGATCTCGCTGCCATCGCCGTGGGGATTCCAGCGGCTGCAGCGCTGGATGCGAACCCCGGGCTGCTGCGTGGTGGCGATGCACCACTGGCCTTCACCTTCGGCAACCGGTTGGGAGATGTCTCCTTCGAGCAGCACGCCTTTCAGGGAGCCATCGTCGACCCAGCGGTTGCGATGCCCTTCGCTCTTGCCGATCGCCGGGGCGTAGTTGTGCTCCGGGCTGCCGTCATCGCGGAAGTGCACCTCGGCGGAGGAATCGGTGTTGGTGAACCAGCCGGTGGTGTTGCGCCAGCTGAGCAGCAGCGAGAGATCGAGCGGTTTGCGGGTGGGGTTGCGCAGGGTCCACACAAACACCGCCAGTGGGTAGCTGGTTTGCTGGTAGTTGCCTGGCAGGATCGGGCTGAAGGCCTGGCAGCTCACCTCCGCGTCGTAAACGCCCTGGTACTGGGTCCAGCTGAGGGGATAGCGCGCTGCATAGGTGCCGGTGGTGCGATCGGGGCTGCTGGCGGGATACCAGTTCCAGCTCGGCAAGGGCTCAGCCGCCTCAGGGCGGGAGGCATCGCGCTCCGGCTTCACCGCCAGGGCATGGGCGCGGCTCTGCTTGCCGTTGCTCTCAAACAGGGCGAACTGGCAGTCGGGCAGCACGCCGAACCAGTGCTCACCGCCATCGAGGTGCCAGAGGTTGAAATTGCCATCTGGTGCGCGCCCGATGCAGCCGGCGCCAAAGCCCCCCAGGGGCATGCCGTGGTTGGGGCCGTCGTCGAGGTTGCTCGCGTAGCGAACGGTGTAGGGCTTCTGCCAGCCGAGCCCCAGGGGGCGGCTCCAGCTGGCCTGTGGTGGCTGCCAGTTGGATGTGGTGGCGCGGCCCAGCCCCTGGCGACGCAGCAGAGATTTCAGGGCAGACAGGCCGAAGCGCGCCATGGGGCAGCAGAAGGTGCCGCCAGCTTGTCAGAGCTTCTTGGTTGGCGCCTCTCCCCCCACTTCCTGATCCACCAGGGCATCGAGGGTGACGGCTGATCGCACCAGCGCCTGATAGCGCTGCACCACGCGCCGGTTGCGCTCGAGCCAGCCGGCGGGGTTGCCCTGGGCGGCGGCCAGGCTGCCGGTGTGATCGCCATCGAGCAGATCGAGTTCGCTTTGCTGGTGGATCAGGGCGACCACCAGTTCGTGGATGCGCTGGCGGCGATCGGCGTGAGACATCAACTTTAGGGGGCGGGTTGTGCGCTGGTGCCCACCCAGAGGCGCACAAAGTGATAACCCAGCGACAGCAGCACCGGCCCAAGGAACAGGCCTGCCAAGCCGGCTTTGAGCGTGCCTCCCAGCACGCCCACCAGGATCACCAGCATCGGCACCGGCAAGCCACGGGCCATCAGCAGCGGTTTGAGCAGGTGCTCCAGCAGGGTGGCGGCCAGCAGCCAGAGCGTGAGCAGCAACGCCATCAGCGGCGGCAGATGGCTCCAGGCCATCACCAGGGCCACCAGCACCACCGGCAGCGGCCCGATCTGCATCAGGCACAGGATCAGGGCCACCAGGGTGAGCAGGCCCGACCAGGGCACATCGGCCGCGATCAGGCCCAGGCCAATCAACAGCGACTGCAGGAAGGCCACCCCCACCACCCCGCGCGACACGTTGCGCACGGTGGTGGCCGTGATCTGCTGAACCGTTTCGGCGTGCTCCGGGGCGAGGCGATGCAGCAGCCTGCGCAGCCGCAGCAGCAAAGGCTCGGAATACACCAGCATCAAGGCCGCTACGAGCAGGCTCAACAGCAGCCGCAGAAAGCCGAGCCCTTGGGCCAGGGTGGTCTCCAGCACCCGCGTCATCACGGTGGTGAGCGTGTCTGAGTGGCTGCGCAGCAGGCCGTGCAGATCGCTGATCAAGCCGTGCCAGACCGGCTTGATGGCAGAACCGATCACCGGAAGGTTCAGCAGCAGTGGAGGGGGCTGGGGCAGGGCCGCTTTGCCGTGGCGCACCAGCTCCACCAGTTCACTCACGTTGCTCAGCAGCGCCGCTGCCAGGGCTCCAACCGGGCCGAGCAGCACCAGCAGGCCCGCCAGCATCAGCACTCCCGCCGACCACCAACGCCCCAGCCGCAGGTGCTGCTGCAGCCAGAGCTGCAGCGGTTTGAGAATCACTGCGAGCAGCCCGGCCCACAGCACGATCTCGGCGAAGGGTTGCAGGATCAGGGCGCAGGCCATCCCAAGCGCCGCCAGCAGCAGCAGCCGGATCAGGGCATCGAGATTGAGCCTCATCTCAGCTGCCGGCCGGTGGTGCAGCTTCAAAGCGATCGAGCAGCACCTGCACAGGGATCTGGGTGCGGAAACGGCAGGCGCTGGTTTCGCTGCAATCGAGGGTGCCGTGTTCCCAGAACTTGTTGCTGCCCATGCCGCCTCCGCAGAGGCCGTAGTAATCGCAACTGCTCTGACAACGCGCCATGCCGGAGGTCACGTCGCCCCAGAGTTGCTGGAAGCGGGGGCTGCGGGCCGCTTCCATCAGGCTGGTGGTGCGGATGTTGCCCAGGTTGAAGCTGCCGTAGCGCTCGCTGCTCACCGACAGCAGCTCGGGATCGAAGGTGGAGAAATTGCCCTGCCAATCCACGCTGAGGATGGAATAAGGGCGGTTGAGTTCGTTCTGGTTGAGGCGGCGGTTGCGCTGGATCAGATCGATCACCTGCTGAAACTCGCGCAGCATCAGCGGGTGGCCATCGGCTTCGCTCAGTTGCCAGAAGCGGGTGAGGAACTGGCGGTAGCGCTCCTCCTGCTCGCTCCCCTGCATCGAGGAGCTGGTGTGCACGCCCTCCTGCTCCTCCACGTTGAAGCCCACCGAGGTGATGCCGTTGTCGCGGAAGAAGCGATACATCGACTCGGGTTGCTCCATCGCGGCGGCCGTCACCACGGCGATCACATGGCAGGGGATGCCGTGGCGCTTGAGAGCCTCGATCCCCCGCATCGTGAGGTGATGGGAGGCGTTGCCATTGCGAAAGCGACGATGGGCGTCGTGGATGGCGGCCGGTCCATCCACGCTCACGCCCACCACGATGCCGTTGCGTTGGAAGCAGTCGCACCAGTCGTTGTTGATCAGCGTGCCGTTGGTTTGCACGTGCTGCTCGATCACCACGGCACCGCCGGTGAACTCCTGCACGCAGCGTTCGATGATCGCCGTGGCTTCGTCGTAGTAGCTGCAGGGGAGCGTGAGCGGCTCACCGGCGTGCCACACCAGCGACAGCTGAGGCCCGCAGAAGGGGCTCTCCAGGATCCGCTGCAACAGCAGTGGCAGCAGCTCCAGATCGAACACCCGCCGCTTCTGGCGATCTGGCAGATAGCAGTAATCGCAGTCGAGATTGCAGAGGGAGGTGGATTGCACCACCACCAGCCCGATGGGGCCGAACCGGCTCAGCTCGAGATCGGCATGAGCGGAGCCGGTTGCCGTGATCTCGCCGCTGATCACCAGTTGATGAAGCTGCCGGGCAGCACGTTGCCCCAGCCGCCGTTGCCCCAACCGCCGTTCGGCCAGCCCAGGTTCACGTTCACACCGCCGCCGTAGTAGCGAGCGCCATTGCCCCAGCCACCGCCATTGCGCCAACCGCCGCCATTGCCCCAGGCGCGGCCACCACCATTGCCCCAGTAGCGAGCCAGCAGTTCGCCGTTGCCAGCGCTCAGTTGGGGTTGCCAGGCGCCATCGCGCAGGGCCTGGATGCGGCTTTCGAGTGGATTGCTTAGATCAGGCGCTTGATACACAGCTGCCTGTGCCGTTTCAGTGAACACCGCAGCAGCGGCGGTGAGGGTGAGCAGCTGCAAAAGGGAACGGGGTGCCATGGCAGTGGTGGGTGCGGTGAATTCAGAAGTGCTGGAGGCTCAGGACAGGTTCAGCAGCGCGGCGGTGAGCAGCACGTTGGTGAAATAGGCCTTGATCAGGTCTTGACTGAGATTCACGCTGCTGCCGGGGCCCACCCACTGGTTGATGCGCTGCAGGGCGGAGGGATCGTCGTTGATGTAGGCCTGCATCAACTTGGCAATCGCCAGGTTGCTGAGGTTGAGCAGTCCGGAATTGTTCTCAGGCACTACGCAGCCCACGGCCGAGCGGTTGTAAGGCACCGAGGGGGCCACGTTGCCGCTTGGATCCACCGCGGCGCGGTTGGCGAGCAGCCAGAGGCTGTCGCCCGCGAGGAACTGAATTTCGCCGTTCTTGAGGGCTTCAAGGGCTGCGGCGGGGTTTTCAAACAGCGCCAGCTCGCCGCCGGTGACGGTCTTCTCGATCGCGTGGGCTGAAAGGCTGTTCTTCACCGCGCCGATGGTTTTGCCCTGCAGGGCGGCAGGGGTGCCGTCGTTGCCGGCCGGGGTGATCAGGCGGGTGCCGCTGAGGGCGAAGGGCAGGGAGTAGTCGACAAACATCGAACGGCCCCAGCTGAAGCCGGCACCGCAGGAGAGATCGACAGCGCCGCTGGCGATGGCAGCAAGGCCCTCATTGATGGAGTTCACCGGTTGCGGCACCAGCTGCACCGGCTTGCCGGTGTACTCGCTCAC
>VGPP01000097.1 GCA_016882585.1 Cyanobacteria bacterium M_surface_7_m2_037 | reverse complement strand
GCTCAGCTTGGCTTTCGGATCGGCGGCCTGTCGACCGCTTGTTGAACCTACATCACCGGGTTCACCCGGTTTTCAGTTCGTCGTGGCCTCTCGGCCACCCGTTGAACCTACAACACCGATCGCTCGGGGTTTCGGTTCCTGCAGCGCTCGCCTTTCGGCTCCCGCGCAGTCCAAAACCATAACACCCCTCCCCGCTGGAGTGTCAAGTGGACGACACCAGCGCGTCAGCCCAGGGCTTGAACGTGGCCAGGGTTTCGGCATCACGGGCCGCCAGCACTGGGAAGTTGGCCTGCGACAAATCCTCACCGGCCTGCAGCTGAGCCGGATCACGCACGAGCCAGCGCATCGGACAGTTGAGCTCCTGCAGCACCAACCAAGCCGCCGCCAGATCCCAGATCTTGGGCGTGGCCTCAAGGGCGGAGATGGTTTGCCCCATGCCCACACTCACCAGATTGAGGCTGGCTACCCCAAGCAAGCGGATCTTTCCGGGGAAGCGCTGGTTGGGCAGCTTCTGCAGCACACCGATCGAGCGGCTGCACAGCGACGCGCAACCAGCCACCTGATTGCGGGCCGCCGGCGGCTCGAGCTTGTTGTGCTTACGCCAGGCACCGCCGCCGCGGATCGCCACAATCCGCTGGCGTAGCGGCGGCACATCGAGCACCGCCAGCACGGGTACGCCGTTTTCAAAGCGCGCCAGCGAAATGGCCCAATACGGAATGCCAGCCGCAAAGTTGGTGGTGCCATCCAAGGGATCCACCACCCAGTAGGCCGGCGAAGGCGGCACGCACTGACTGCCTTCCTCACTCAACACCCCTTCACCGGGATAGAGCTGCGCCAGCCCCTCCACCAGGGCGGCATCACTCCAACGATCACAAGCGGTGATCAAGCTGCCATCGGCTTTGGCCTCGGAATCAAGCTGGCCGAAATCGTTGCGCTGACGTTCAGCCACCCGATCGAGCAGGAGACCCAGGGCATCCAGCCCCTCTGGCATGCGAATGGGCGAAGCGGTCATCCGAGCTCCATGGCAAGAACGCGATCGAGGCTGCGGCCGGTGTCGTCGCGGAACTGGCGCAGGTTGACGCGGCTCAGCAGCACCAGGGCCAGTGCAGCAATGGCGGCTTCCAGCACAAACACAGCCGCATAGGGGGGGAAAGCACTCCCATCCGGACTGAACGTGCGGGCCAGATCCAGCAGACCGCCACCGAGCACTTTCCCGGCGGCGCGGGAATAAGCCTGGGCCAAACCCCAGACCCCCACAAAGGTGCCCGCCACTTCCGGCAAGGTGAGATCCAGCATCAACACCAGCGTGGCATTGGTGCCGATGCCGGTGGCCAGACCAAACAGGAAAAGCACCAACTTGAGCAACGCTGGCTGAGCGCTGAGCCCCACCAGGGTGAGCAGCAGGAGCGAGGCCAAAATCAGCTGACAGCCCAGGCGGGCGCAGGCAAATTTGCCCAGCCGAGGCACCAGCCAGAGTCCGGCCAACAGCAGTCCCACCAAGGTGCCAATTCCCCAGACGGCACTGAGGGAAGCCGTGGCTGCGATGGGCAGGCCAAACACCTCGGCTCCGTAGCTCTCCAGGATCGGGTCCTGCAGAAACACCGCCAGGGTGAAGGCCAGCAGGAAACAGAAGAACACCAGCACTTGGCGGCTGGAGGTAATCAAGCGCCAGGCTGCAGCGAGGGTGATGGCGTCGTCGCGGTCTTCAGCGCGACTGAGCTGCTGGCGGGCACCTGGTGTTTCAACCCCCCAGGTGGCAACCAAGGTGAGGGCGAACACCACCAGAGCCACGCGGCTCATAAAGGTGAACAAGGCCGCTTCCAATTGCCCGGGATCCGTGACGCCGTCGAGCCCCTTGAGGCAGATCGAGCTGGCGATGGCACCCACCACGATCCCCACGGTGAGCAAACACCAGATCAGGCCCACCGCCCGAGGGCGCTCCTGCTCCGTGGTGCTGTCGATCACCAGGGCCAGATAGGGAGTGGTAGCCAAGGAAACGGCCAGCCCGTAACAGGCGGTGAGGCCGCACAAGGCGGCAACGCCGAGGGCAATTCCCCAGCCTGCGCCGGTTTCCAGGGCACTGTGCAACCGGAAGATCAAAGGAATCAGCAGCACGGCCAAACTGCAGAACAGGGCCGCGCCGATCCAGATGTAGGGCGTGCGGTGCCGGCCAGCCAGAGGATGCGCATCCGACACCTGACCAAACAGGATGCGGGAGGGCGCCACCAGCTGCTCAAACGCCAGGGCACCGCCCACAAGCAAGCCGGGAAAGCCCAACTCGGTGAGCATCACCCGGTTGAGGAGCCCCACAAAGATCACGGCCAGGCAGCCCACACAGCCCTGAAACAGGCCCAGCCGCAGCAAACGGGGAAGAGGAAGTGACAGCTGTCAGCGTTCAGCTGACTACTGACGTTAGGACGGTTTGCCCGTTAGGAGGCAGGCTGAGCTGAAACCGCCGCCTGGCAGGCCGGCTTCAGCGGATCGGGGGGAACTGGAACGCTGTTGCTCGCATCGTCGATCGACTTGCTGGCGGGCAGGGACACGGCCTGGCACACGGCAATCTGATCGAGACCCGTACGACGGCGAAGTGTTGCCAACGCATCGTTGTACTCAGCCAGGGCTTGGGCATAGGCAAGATCTGCCTGGGTGAGGTCGCGCTGGTTATCCACCACTTCGCGCTGGGTGCTGACACCCGCCTGGAAGCGCAAACGAGCCAGGCGTAAGGCTTCCCGAGACGAGATCACCTGGCGGGAAGTTGTCTGGATGTTGCGGTTGGCCTGACGAAGCTGATAAAAACTTTGCTCAACCTCAAAGCGCAGACGGTCACGCGTATCGGCAAAGCGGAAGGAATTTTCTTGCGCCCGCTGCTTGGCTTGGCGGTATTGAGCGCGGGCAGCACCGCCATCGAAAATGTTCCAGCTAGCTTGCAAGCCTATGGAATTCTCCACAGCCCAGCCGCTTCTGCCCGGTAGGTCGACCAACACCGTTTCACTGCCCTGAAAACGGAAGCCGCTCAGATTGTTGAAGATGGAGAGGAAGGGCTGAACAGCACCCAATGCACTATTGGCTTGGCTGTTAGCAGCAGAAATGTCCAGCAGGGCATTATCGAGCTCCTCACGGAAGGCGTAGGCAGCAATCACGCTCTCCTGGAGCGATGGCGTCCAGACACCAAGGGGCTTGAGTGGCTGACTCGCCGTTGGGCTCACATTTTGAGGAAGATCCAGCAATCGTGCGAGATCCCTACGGCTAACAGATTGTTGTGACAGCGCATCAGTGAGCAACTGCTGATCGCGTGCTAGCTGCGTCTCGGCTTCAAGCACCTCGAGCTTGGTTGCGACGCCAGCTTGAAAACGCGCGGTGGCATCGCGAAGGCTCACAATTGAAGCGCGTACAGAGTCTTGGCCGATCCGTACGGCTTCATCGCTGAATTGAAGTTCGAAATAAGCCTGTGCGGCCTGCAGACGCAGTTCTCGTAGAGCGATCAGATATTGGTTTTTGGACTGCTCAAATTGATCGCGTGCAGCGGCAATCTGTGGCACCCGCTGGGGATTGATGAGATCCCACTGGGCGGAGAGCTGGGCACCCATATCCCAGCGGCTTGTGTAGTCGTAATCCTTCTGCAGGGTTTGTTGGAGAGGATTAGCAACACGGATGGAGCTGCGCTGATTGCCCCCGGTGTATGATGGGAAGTTCTGCGTGCTCAGGCTGAGGTTGGGATACCACGCAGCAATCTGCGTCCGCAGCTGGCTCTGAGCCTGATCCACCTGGCTGGCGATGGCCTTGAGGTTGGGGTTATTGACCTCTGCCAGGTTTTCAACGTCTTTAAGCGAGAGCGGACGCAATTCGGCAATGCGCACCTGCTCGGGCTTGTTGGGCAGGGCCAGGGTGGCGGGAGCTGCCAGGTTTTGCAGGCTGGGATCGAGCTTGGTGGCGGCTGGCGCCAGCACGCTGGCATCGGATTTCGGCCGCGCACCTTTCACCTGGGGCGCCAGCGGCAAAGGCTGCTGAACGCTGGCGGTGGGCTGCTCCTGGGCAAGGCCGGTGCCGGTGATGGCCAGCAGACCGGTGCCAGCTGCAGCAAGCCAGGTCTTGAAGGGTCGCGTCACCGAAAAACTCTGCCCAGATAAAAGTTCACCCGGCGAGCTTAGTCAGTTCAGGAGTCGATGCCCAGGCAGGCGGCCACGATCTCAGCTGCCCCTCCCACCAGCTGCACCGGCACGGGCAACTGGGCCGCAACCGCCTCCAGGCGCTGGTCGTCGAGAAACACCGGCTCCCCTTGCCGCAGCATCACAGCAGGCAGCAGCAGTTCCTCACCAAGATCGCGGCCCTGAAGCCCCTCGAGCAGATCGGAACCCGTGAGCAGCCCGGTGACCACCTGATCCTGGCCCCAGTAGGGGCTGGGGAGGCCATGCATCAGGAGCTCCAACCCCTCAACCGCATTCAGCCGATCCACCGCAGGCTGCAGCGCTTCGGCCACCAGCAAGCCCACCACCCAACTCACCCGCCGGGGCTGGGGCAGAGCCGCGGGTAGGGAATCCGTGGCCTCATCCATGGCCTCGAGAAAGGCGCGGATGCTGCCCACGCCATTGCCTTCCTGGGGGAGATCCTCGTAATCGTCGCGGGGCGGCAGGGGATAGCCCGCCATCAGATACCACTCATCCGAAAGCCAGGCAAAGCGGCTGCCCAGCTCCGCCTGGAAGCGCTGCTGCAGCGGCTCCACCTGGGCGATCACCCGTTGCGCGCAGGCGCGATCCACCGGCACCAGCCCATCACCATCAGGCCGGTAACGGGTGAGCCCCACCGGCACCACCGCCGCCGAGAGCACAGCCGGCCACTCGCCGCCGGCAAAGCTCGCCAGATCGGTGAGGGTGCGCTCGAGAGCGGGGCCGTCGTTGAGGCCAGGGCACACCACCACCTGGGCGTGAATCTGCAGCTCACGCTGCTGGAACCAGGCCAGTTGCTCCATCAACAGGCCGGCTCTGGGATTCACCAGCAACCGGGAGCGCAGCTCGGCATCGGTGGCGTGCACCGACACGAACAACGGTGAGAGCCGCTGCTCCTCGATGCGCTGCCAGTCGGCCGCGGTGAGGTTGGTGAGGGTGAGGTAGGAGCCGTAGAGAAAACTGAGGCGGTAGTCGTCGTCTTTGAGATACAGGCTGCGGCGATGGCCTGGGGGCTGCTGATCGATGAAGCAGAACGGGCAGTGGTTGTTGCACTGCTTGAGGCCATCGAACAGGGCCTCGCTGAAGGCCAAGCCCAGGCCTTCATCGGCATCCTTCTCGAGCTCCACCACATGCACGCTGCCGCCTGGGTCTTGCACCTCGAGGGTGAGCTCTTCGGCGCAGACCAGAAACTGCAGATCGATCAGATCGCGCGGCCGCACGCCATTGATGCTCAGCAGCCGATCACCCGGCTGGATCCCCAGCTCATCGCCGATCGACTCGGGCTCCACCGCATCCACCAAAGCCGGCTGCGGCAGGCGCACCTCACTGGCATCCACCAGGGGAACACCGGCCGAGGGTTCCTTCCACACAGGCGCTGCCCGTTTGTGCTTGCTGCCTCCAGTGTGGGGGCTCAGCCCGCCAAGCGGCCAACCCAGAGCAGCAGGCCAACGCCGAAAAAGAGCCGATAACCCACAAACCACCATGTGCTGTGGTGCTGCAGGAAGCGCAGCAGCCAGGCGATTGCCAACCACGACACCAACGCTGATGTGGCGATCCCAACGAGCAGTGGCAGCACGCCACCGGCCACGGGCTGGGTGAAAGCCTCCTTCAGCTCCACCACACCGGCAATCGTGATGGCGGGAATGCCGAGAAGAAAGGAGAAGCGGGCGGCATCCGCGCGCTTCCAGCCATCGAACAACGAGGCGGTGAGGGTGCTGCCGGAGCGTGAAACACCCGGGATCAAGGCCAGCGCCTGAGCCAGGCCCACCCAGAGGCCATCACGCACCTTCACCTGCTCCAGCAGGCGGCGACGGGTGCCGATGCGCTCTGCCAGAGCCAGCAGCAACGCCATCACGATCGACACCACGGCAATCGAGGTGAGGCTGCGCAGGGGGGATTGATCAAAGTTGGGCACGCAGAGCTTGATCGCCAGCCCGCCAATCAGGATCGGAATCGTGCCCAGCCCGATCGCCAGGCCCAGCCGCGCCTGGGGGTCGTCCCAGCGGCGCTGTTGCAGACCCTGGCTGATCCCCTGCAGCACCTGGCGCAGGTCATCGCGGAAGAACCCCACCACCGCAAGGATGCTGCCGAGCTGAATCACCGCGGTGACAGCCACGCCGGGGTCCCCCCAGCCCAGCAGCACCGGCACAACCTTCAAATGGGCCGTGCTGCTGATTGGCAGAAATTCGGTGAGCCCCTGCACCACACCGAGAACCAAAAAGCGCCAGCAGG